>DASXMJ010000192.1 GCA_036495685.1 Candidatus Binataceae bacterium
TAGAACTCCGTTTACGCTAATCGCGCTCTCGCCTGCTGCCGAACAGTTTCTCAATCGTCTTAACGGGGTAAAAGACGCGTTTTGGGTGTGAGGGAAGCGGGATGAAATCGTGCCGCAAATAGAACTCGCGTGCCCTCTCATCTTTGGCGTCAACGGCTACGACCGCCGACGCAACTTCACCCGTATTCGCCAGTACACGCTTGAATGCATCGAGCAGCAGCAGTTCGCCAATGTTGCGGCCGCAGAAGTCCTGCTGACGGCCGATCTCCTCAGCAGAGTTGCTGGAACATTTGGGTACCGGGGGAGCTTTTTCGCAACGTTATCAGGGAGGTCGCTAAGGCTTATGACGTGGGCCGAAAGCGTATAGAAACCGGCGATAGTGCGTCCATCCGGCGTGATGACAAAGACTGCCGCAACATGCTTGCTGGCGTCCTGACCAGCTTGTTTTTGCAAATATCGGTCTAGCGCTTCTGCCCCACATGAAAAATCGGCCCGATTGTGCTGCTCTCCGAGCGGTTCAACTTGATACTCAGCCGTGTCCTGCTGTCGATTCACGAAGCGCGCAATCGGGTTCTGTAGCGCCGGGCGGCCGTACATTGCAATGGAAGTGAGAGTTCGTTGCGGGAAGCTTCGACGCTCTCATTCCTGCAAGAATTGGGGTACTCTTCCGGTGCCCCGGATCGGCGCATCGAGACGCCCATCTGAGTTCGGTTTTTTGCTTGACAAAAGCTACATGTGTGGCATATTGAAAATGAAGACATATTCAATCTCAGGGGTCGCACAACTCTTACGGATAGACCGAAAGACGCTTTATCGTTGGATTCGAAATAAGTTGATTCCAGTTCCAAAACCGGGCGTCGTTGATGGTCGATTGGCGAGAGTTTGGACAACTGACGAAGTCACGGCAATTAAGAAGCACATGACTGAATCTTACTGGGGCAAGGGGATTGACAGAAGAACAGGTAAGAAAGCCAAGAAGAAATAAGCGGGACGCGCCGGTGTATCTAGCACCGACACGCCCCTAACCAAAGTCGCACCGGAGGTGCAACAATGGCTGCAAAAGAAGTTATCCACTTTCCATTCCTCGCGCAACTCGCATCGCGCTCATTTTTTCCGATTCAACTCCCTCGCGAACCGGTCGCTGAATCTCCTCCCAACTGATTCCTAAGGCTGGCGGTATCGATTCCTGTCGGACGTCTGACCGCTCGCTATCCGTGTGTCTCAACACCTCGATCAACTGCCGGACTACGGCGTTCCGGCCGAAAGCAATGGAGAGATTTCAATGCAAAAAGCCCATCTGTACGAAGCAATCCTATTAGTGAATCGCGGGGTGGATGAGGCCGTGCGCGGCCTCGAACGCCTCAAACGGGCGAAGGACTCGGAGCTCGATTCCAGCTGCTTCGATGAAGAGCTAATCCTGTTCGAGGATCATCGCGCGCGGCTCAATTCCTATGTCTGCGGCGCCCTCCAGCGCGTAGAGGAGCAGGACTCCGCTCGATTTGAAATCCGATACCGCGAATACCAGAAGAACACACTAGACGAAGTGCAGGTCTATCACGACGTGCGCGTCGTCGAAGATCGCCGGCGCGTCGAGGGAAAACCATCGAAGGTGCGGTTCTTCACGCCCGAAGAGCAGCGCGAATGGCAACGGCAGTACCCCCAGACGTCCGCTGATTTCGAGAACGAACCAAATGTTGCTCGAGGGGAACAGACATGAAACTCGCTCTGTTCCGAGAAGTCTTGGATTTGAATCAGGCATTCGAACAGGTGATGCGCGGCCTCACAAAACTGGAGAAGGTTCGAGCCTTCAGTACGGAACAGATTCGGCGTGTCCGCGCCGAGGTGGAGACTGCCCGTGTCGATGCGAATCGGGAATTCTTCGACAACTTTGACGCCATGGTCGAGGACGACGCGTCATGGGCCTACAAGTTTCAGCGCGAGTACGACCGGAAAACCAAGGATCTTGACGACGTGTATTTCGATGTCAAAGACGCCGAAGACAGGCGCAAGAAGAAGGGCTTGCCGCCCCGCGTGGCGATCCTCCCTGGCTGGGATATAAGCGACGAGGACCGCTACGACGAGGAAGAGGCTGAGAAGAAAAAACGGGCCGCAAGGAAAAGAGCGATCGCGGCCAAGCAGCACAAGACCAGTTCTGGGGGGAGTAAAAAGCGGTCGCAGGCGGCTGCAGCTCATCGACCGGAAGGGGAGG
>DASXMJ010000193.1 GCA_036495685.1 Candidatus Binataceae bacterium
GTGCCCATTCTTCCCCGGCCTCCACCAGTCTCCGACCGATGCCTCTCCTACGCGCCTCCGCGAGTACGTACCAACCCTCTAGAAATCCGACCGGGGAAGTGGTCGCACCCTCCGCATACTCGCGCAGCCGCACCTCCACAAAACCAAGTGGCTGTCACAAGTCGTCTCGTGCAAGAAATACCGCCCATTTCTCAGGCGCGGCGAGCTGTTGCGCGGTTTCTCGTCGATTCTCTTCGTCGATCATCGGCCATAGCTTGATGCGGAGCTCTCGATACGCCTCGACGTCGCCGACCGCCGCATCAACTCTGCGAATGCTCACTGCAATGTTAGATGAGTCCAGCAGTGACTACTCCTTTGCTGATGTTTGACGAAGCTATCCTCTTCGCGTTCGGTCGTTTCACAGGCCACGGAGACACCTGAGCTTGAGAGTTCCTCGGCGCGTCTAATGCCGACGACAACACTAACGCCGTTGCCGCCGCGAGAAGGATCAGCGAACCGGCGGCGATCGTCTTGCACACACCGACCGCGGTGCTCGTAAGGTCCGCTAGCGGAGCCCCGACCGTGAGGCTCGCCGTAAACATAAACCGAAAACTCGCCATTACCCGAATCGCCTTGTTCTAGCCCCCCGAGGCGCGATGCGTGAAGGGAAAAATCACCCAAGAGAAATCGCGAATCAGAAGTGGAGAATATCGTCCTGAGTACGATGCGAGGGCGACTCTCCACGGTACCATACCCTGCGCTCTCCGAACCGCCTTCCGACGACGAAGAAGTTCCGAATTCCGGGCATAATATCGCGGATCCATGGTATGGTACCGCACTACCTTTTATCTTGTACTACGTCATAGGTCACCTATGCAGAGGTAGGAGGATGGCAGAGCTGACGGGTAGTTAACTGAACCCAAACTCCCTTCCGCAAACGCCCGCGTGACTTTCTTGAAGATGATTGGCAAGCCAGTGTCGGAGGCATCGTATGGAGGCATTCGTCAGCGACCCGGCCGTTTTGTTCATTGTGCTTCTAGTGCTCTTCAGCGCAGCGGTAGCATTTGGCGCGGTTATTCTTCGGCGAGTTGTGCCACTTCCCGACGACGAACGGGACAACTTCAATGTGGTACAGACGGCAACCTTTACCTTGCTCGCGCTGGTCATCGGTTTCAGTCTCTCGATGGCGGTCAGTCGTTATGACCAGCGCAAGAATCTGGAGGAAGAGGAAGCCAACGCCATCGGTACCGAATACGCACGATCGAATTTGGCGGATGCTTCAGCCAAGGCGCAGATCAAGGCTGCATTGGTGCGATACACCCGTTTGAGACTGGAAGATTACCAGACGCGGAAATCGCAGGAGCTCGCACGGATCGGACGTGATACTGCAGCTCTCCAATCCGAGCTATGGGAACTCGCAACTCAGGTACCCAGGGATAAGCCGACACCTATAGGCGCTATCATCGTCACTGGGATGAACGACGTGCTCAACTCACAAGATTACACTGAGGCGGCACGGATCAACCATATCCCCATTGAAGTGTGGTTTCTGATGATCCTGATTGCTCTATTTGGTTGTGTAGTGCAGGGTTACGGGGTCAAAGGGAAAGTTCGGAAAGGCTTGCTCGTAACTATCTTGCCTGTGACGATCTCGCTGTCGCTTGCGCTGATAGCAGATATTGACAGTCCACGGGCCGGGGTTATTCGCGTTCAACCACAAAATCTTGCCAGGCTCCTTCAGTCGCTGCAAAAATGACCTTCGGCAAGGATGTTCGTCCGGTTTCTCTTTCGGCGATTCGTGTCTTGACCGCCACCTTCTGACTGCACTTCCTCGCAATAGGAGAAGAGCGCAACCGTGATCGCTGCACATCGGACAATCGCGGTCCTCAACTCGGCTCAGAGACAGTGGTTGGAACTATGCGCCCTCGACGGCGCGCGTTCTGATCGGTTTCGCCTAGGATCTCAGGCGCCAGATCGGAGAAGACGTCGTGAAGATCGCTGCCGAAATCTGCGTCTACACCAACGATCAGTCTGTGATCGAAGAAATGTAGCGCCAAGCAAAACGCGAATAATGCGGCTCGACCCTTTGAGGCTTCGCCGAGCTCATGCTAGACGGCGCGAGGGCCTTCCGCTTCAGAGGAGCATAGCCGATGGCTGATTCGTCGAAGCGTGGAATCTTTTCCGGTCTCCGCATCCTAGACCTCACGCAGTATGTTGCCGGGCCGCTGGCATGCAAGTTGATGTCGGATCTCGGCGCCGAAGTAATCAAGCTCGAGCTTGCTCCGCGCGGTGACATGATGCGCTATTACGGACTGCCCGAAGGGCAGTGTACGGTCTTTCTCGACGAGAACCGCGGCAAGCGCAGCGTCGGCCTCGACCTCAAACGGCCCGAAGGGGCCGATCTGATGCGTGATCTCGTGCGCGGCGCCGACGTCCTTGTCGAGAATTGGACCCCCGGCGTCCTGGCCAAGTATGGTGTTAGCTACGAGGCCCTGCATCCTCTGAATGCGCAGCTCATCATGTGCTCGCTCTCGGGCTTTGGTCAGACGGGTCCGAACGCGAGCAAGCAGGGCAACGATCTTATCGCACTGGCGGCCAGCGGCCTTCTCAATATGGTCGGATACGCTGATGGCTCACCGCTCTATCCAGGGGGCGGAACCCTTGCCGACAGTATTGGGGGTGTCCACATCTTCGCCGCGGTCTCGGCTGCGCTCTATCATCGCGAACGCACCGGGCGAGGACAGTATATCGACCTCGCGCTGACCGATACGCTGATCCACCTCACCAGTTCGCTTATCACGACCCGCAGCTTTCTCGGCCCAAGCTATCACCCGATGCGCACGGGTGCTCATCTTGTCAGCCTGACGCCATGCGGCATCTTCAAAGCGCGTGACGGTTACATCGCACTTACGGTGCTGATTCACCAATTCGAAACATTCGCGACGCTGATGGGCAGGCCGGAGCTTGCGACCGATCCGCGCTTCGATACCTCTGACCGTCGCAACGCCAATCGGCTTGAGCTCATCCGGATCGTCGAGGAATGGCTGCAATCCTTCCCCACCCGCGACGAACCGATCGCCCTGATCCAGAAGGCGCATATCCTCTGCACGCCGGTGCTTGATACGGAGGGCGTTATGAACGATCCGCACAACCTCGCGCGGAACACGCTGCAGGAGATCGAACAGCCGGGCGTCGGAACTCTCAAGTTACCGAAAGCCCCGTTTCGTTTCTCGGATTCAATAGTCGAGGTTAACGGACCCGCCCCATCGCTTGGCGCGGACAATGAATGGGTCCTGCGCGAAGTCCTGGGGTACTCTAAAGAAAAAATCGAGCAACTAACCCGCGCCGGGATCCTGTTCAGCGCTGGCAAAGATTCGTGACCCGCAAATACTTAGGGCCGGGGAGATCTCAAAGTACAGGCGCGCTACGCAGGCCGAAGACGGTGCCAGAGGCGAGACAGAACCTCCCTCTAGGAGCGACTGGGGCAGTCCCCACCTTGTTTCGGCACAAGCCGACCGCAATCATCGGCGCCCGAGAGGGCATTCCCCAGGGTTCCAGCGCACCCGAAACCCGGTGCCATTCCGGCATCCTCTCTTGGAATCAAGCAAGTACTAGCGGCCAATCGATAGATAGTGTTCACAACGGTGGCAACCTGGTCACTCTGAGGCGGATGCCCACACTCGTCGCGTTCGTTCCAAGCAACGCATCGCGGACACAGGGTGTGCGAGCAGGGCGGCGCATTTCGCGCAAAACTCGCGCCCCTCTCGATTTTTCAATTCCGCACTTTGCGCACTTCATTTGCTCAGGTGGTCGCGCAGCGCCTTGACATCTTTCAGATCGGCGGTCTCGAAACTCTCGATGAACTAGCTGTAGATCTCGGCGGGCATCTTGCGTGCCTTGTCGCGGCGACACTCAAATTCCGTACTCGTCTCCGGATCAGCCATCTCGGCCGTGGTCGCGCTAGTCCCTGGAACGTTCTTTTCGACCTAGCACAGCAGCTCCCTGCGGAAGGCTTAGTCTTCCGGCCCGACGTTGAAATCGGTAGCTGAACCTCTACGCTGCCAACAGTTAACGCCGGAATTGTGGGATGACCCTGGTGGCGAAACGCTCCATCGAAGCACGCAGATCGCTCTGCGGCAGACCGCCGAGATCCATGTATACCCAGAAATGGGTCACACCGTACTGCTCTTGCATGAGTGAGACGCGATCGACGCATTGTTGCGCGTCACCGCACATGACCTGGTCCGGATACATCCGCTTCCAGGTCACTTGCTGAAAAGCTTCAGCGGATCGTCGCCAGGCTTTGTAATCTCCGCTGGTGTACTCGTTGGGACTAATCAGCCCATTCACGAAATGGAGGTAACGCATGTAGTGATCGGCCCACTTGCGTTCCGCCAGCGCGGGAGTCTCATCGATGAAGCTGTGGTAACCCGACACGATTTCGGGATGCCCACGAAACCCGGAATTCTTCAGTGTCTCCTTGTAGAGCGCGACGTTATCCTTGAGCCGCTGGCGCGATTGGAAGAAGGGCGCGAGCATCAGCGAATGACCCCGCTTGCCGGCCGCGACAAATGATTCCTCGCTCGCCGCGGCAGCCATGAAGACCGGTGGTGCAGGTTTCTGCAACGGTCGGGGCAGAATCGTGATGTTGTTCGCGTTGTAGAACTTCCCCGAATAGGAAAATTTCGTTTGCCTCCACGAGCCCTCGATAATATCGAGGCATTCGTCGAAGCGACCGCGGCTCTCATCCATCGATTGGTTGAAGCCGTCGTACGTCGACTTGATAAAGCCGCGGCCGACGCCGAGATCAAGGCGGCCGCCACTAATGAGATCAACCAGCGCATAATCCTCAGCCAAACGGATCGGATCGTGATGGGGCAGCAGCACGATCGCCGTGCCGATACGCATTTTCCGGGTACGTTGCGCGATCGCGCCGGCGATAATCTGTGGCGCAGGGCAGATGTAGCGGCAGAAGTGATGCTCGCCGATCCAGATCGAATCGAAGCCCAACTCTTCCGCGTAGCTGACCTCGTCGAAGAAGTTCTTGTAGTACTGCTCCTCGGTACACTCCTCAGCGTATTGATCGAAGAGTGTCAGCAGACCGAATTTCATCGCAGCTCCTCCAGCGTTACGCTCTCGTCTCGACCTCGCGCCGGCCCTCGGCCATGATCGTCACGAAGCCTCTTTTGAGTAGTAGTTCTGCCAAGCTCAGTTCTTTCAGCAGCGTCTTTCGCTTCTTTCAAGTCAAGTCCGCAGTATCTGACTCAGTCGAGCGCGACGAAATCGTATTCGACGATGCCCTGCAGGACCGGGAACTTTGCGTTACTCTCGTCGCTGGGCTTTCGAACCTTTGTCGAGTCGCTCGAGCTGCGCCTTCGCGTAACTGTCGCCGAGGTCGGCAGACTTTTGATACAGCCCCCTCGCCGCCACGAGATCCTTGGGAAGGCCCATTCTGTTCTCATACATAAGCGCTAGCAATAACATTCCTTTGGAGTTGTTCGCTTCGGTGGCCTTTCGGCCGAGATCAACTGCCCTCTGGTAGTCTTTAGACAGGCCGCCCCTCCCTTGCAGATAGAATACCGCCAAGTCGACCATCGCCTGGGGTCGCGCGCGTCAGCGGCTTTTCGATACCAGCGTGCAGCCTCTATATCATTCGGAGGGAAACCACCCTGACCCTTCTGGTTCATGAAACCGAGCTGCGTCATTGCGCCCGTGTTTCCCGCCGCAGCTGCCCGCTCGAAATAGGGTAGCGCCTTCGAGTATTCTTGCCGGTTGTAGAGCTCCAGCGCTTTCCGCTCGTCCGCACCACCAGCAACTTCTATGTCGCGAAGCACAGGAATGGCGGGACGAAAGGCCAATGCGGAATACAGTACTCCGAAAATCGCGGCTAGCCCCCAAGCCTGGGTTTTCGACCAAGGACGCCTCGCGGGCGGGGCCGAGATAGCTGGCGCTGCCTGGGAATCGAGCTTTGGGGTATCGAGCTCCGGTTTCGGCGGCGGATTGAGCCGTTCAGCTGGGTAGCCGCGGGTTTCGATCAAGCGCGTGCGCACCGGTTCGACATAGTCCAGAGGTGAGTTCGCTCCGCGGGCAACGATCACACCTTCGCCAGAATCGTCAAAAGTGACTACCGCACCTGGACCGGGGTTGGCGGGCAGCCGGTAGCCGAGGGCGCCCAGGGTTTCAGAGAAGCTCCGCCAAGTAACCGGGCGAACTCCCTTCAGAAACGCGACTAGTCCGTAGAACGCGTCGGTCGCCGTGTTGCCGGCGCTGGGTGGACGCGTCAGGATGAATAGCTTCTGGTGAAGCCCTTCGCCGCGGAGGTACTCGAATTCCCAACGTAGATTGTCCGAACCGGCTGGTTCAGCCACGATGCAAGACGATCTTTAGCTAGCCGCGACAGATGATCCTTCCGTCCGTGTCCGTCGCATAGGTCCGAACCGCCTCCTCGGGCAGCGTATCGTCTTCTGGATTGCCGAGGGCGCAGAACGGGCCGATGCGAGCCTCAAGCGCGTCGGTGAAGTAGTCTTCAAATCGAATACCCACTGTGGGATCGTCATCCGAAGCGTCTTCGCGAAAATCCATGTTTATCACAAATAGTTGGAAGCCCCTGGCGTATTGGCCATATTGCGACTTCGGGCCGCTGACGAAGAACTCGGACTCTTGGTTAAACGGACGGAGGTAGAGCACTGGTTGTCGAGGATCCGTCTGTGCGACCTCCTCGAGCGACTTGGCTGCACTCACGCGCCGGCAACACATAGATAAGGTATCCGCCAAAGACGATGGCGAAGCCCAGTACCCCTAGCGAATCGGGGCTACTGAGCTGGGCGCCTTGCCAATGGCCCACGAGATAAAAGAGTAAACACAGACCAGTACCCCTACCGCGATCAAGGCCCATCCAGTTGTGACGAACGGAAAGCGCGGCCGTCGTCGGCCGAAGACCCGAGGATTGCGCTTAGGCATGACGCTAATGAGAAACCTTATGACGAGGGCCGTGCCGAGGACTGCACCCCAGAAAAGCACGAACGGGACCGCTAAAGACCGCGGGGGCAACTTCCCAATCAGTTTGTAAGCGGCCAAGATGCCCGCCGCACTTCCGACCAAAGAGACGAGCGCGGCGGAGGGAGCGCGATAGCCTTTACGGCGCGCTCGCAGATAGCCAGCAACAAGGAGCGCAGGAATTAGAAGAGCAACCAGTAGAATGGTTGCGAAGAAGCCGATGAAAACGAGCACATCCTTCATCGGAATTTCTCACGATGGATTTGCCCCTATCGCATTGCCATGGGAGTCGCAAGACGGAGGAATCGAAGGTGCCAGTCGGTACGCTGCTGTCTAACGACTCCGGTCTGGGCAAGCCTTCACGCGTTGCCCAGTACGAAGCATAATTCGCTATTGCGTCAACGCGCCTGTCAACAAATCTGGATATTCGCGGTCGCTTATCGACACCCCGATCAGTGGCCTCCGTTGCTTCCACACTGGTTCGCGAGCTCGAATCGCTCTGCATCGCGATTGCGCGCGGGCGGCGGCAGGCAGGCAAGGCGACCATCCATCGCAGGCTGACCTGTTATACGAGATTGGCGAGCGCCAGCGATCAGCGACAGAGGTGGAAGCCAAGCGACCATTGATTTCAAATACCTTGGCCTCAATTTTAGTGGGTAGAAGGGGAGAGCAGGGGACCGAGACCAAATTATCGGTTCTAGTGTGAGATGGGCAGACTCTCGCTCGCAACCCAACCGCTATCTCGCGGGGCAAATGGGGGATTTCTTGAGTCAGTGAAACCCCGTAGTGATCAGGGCAAGAATCGCGACCGGTGTTCCCAACAGGCGACGTAGAAAGAACACCGTCTGCTCTCCTCTGCGGCTAACTATTTCGACGACGAACCCTTCCGCCAGCTTCTGTGACATACCATCCATTGCCAACCGCACAGGTGTCAGTTTTGGACTCAATGTTTTGGTGGCCGCGAAATCTAGGGTTGGCGATTGATGGGCCTCAGCGCCGTTTCAGGCGCTTCCCAACTTAATATGGTCTAGGGTCTGTGCCATCGGCCTAGGCTTGGCTCGAACAGATTTTCCAATGGCGACCCGCTCTGGTGGATACCTATCGCTTTGGATATGGTTCTTCGCAGTCACGCCCCGTACTCTAATTTAGGGGACGGTCGCGGAGGTGCTGTGCCTATGGCAGTGTTGCCGCCCGCCAACGATCCGACCCTTGAACGACTCGAGGATCAAATTAAACTGGTACGACCACAAGGGTGCACAGCAGAAGAGATACTTCAATATCTTAAAGATCGTCACCATAGTAGCCGCTGCGACCATACCTTTTCTGACGACCGTGCCGATGGAAGCGAAGCTTAGCCAGACGATCACCGCTGCGCTAGGCGCCGCAATCGTGGTGATTGAGGGAATTCAACAACTTTACCAACTGCAAACCAATTGGATACTTTACCGATCGACGTCCGAGAGTTTGAGGCACGAGAAGTTTCTGTTTCTTGGACATGCCGGCCCTTACGCTGTAGCTCAGGACGCGCACTCTCTGCTCGCCGAAAGAATCGAATCGTTGGTGTCGCAGGAGCACGCAAAGTGGGCAAGTGGCCAACAGATGCCTCCGCAAGGCGCACCCTCCGATTCGTTGGCGAGGACGTGAGTATCGGGCAGACCGCAAAATTCAGGAGCTTCGAGAGAACAATAAGACCTGCCTGCGGGAGGGCGACATGAACAAGACAGCCACACGTCATGTTTCCAAGTCACAAAAAATCCGTGCCCGTCTTAACCATCCTATCATCGATTCCGATGGACACACGATAGAAAATCCGCACGTATTGGCCGAATACATCAAATCAGAGGGCGGGTCCAAGACAGCAGAACGATTTGCTGCTTCGGGAGGCGGATACGGTCTGGTGATCCGCGGCGAGAGCCTGGCTGAAGCCCGAGATCTCGGAATAACACGCGGGCCATGGTGGGGAATGCCGGCCGCCAATACGCTGGATCGTGCCACCGCTATGCTGCCCGGATTGCTGTATGAACGACTGGATGAACTCGGGCTCGATTACACTGTCCTCTACACTACGATTGGCTTTTCGCTGATCGGTATAGAAGACGAGGAGCTCCGGCGAGCGTCATGCCGCGCGTTGAATCGAATGCGCGCGGATATGGCTGCGGGATTCAGCGATCGTCTGACGGCCGCCGCCGTCATTCCCATGCATACGCCCCAGGAAGCAATCGAAGAGCTCGAATACTCCGTCAAAGAGCTCGGGATGAAAAGCGCGATGGTGGCCAGCTTCGTGAAGCGGCCAATTCCGATAGTTGCTCGAAAATATCGAGAAGCTGCTCGGTTCGCATATACTCTCGACGTATATGGAATCGACAGCGATTACGACTACGACCCGTTTTGGGCTAAGTGCCAAGAGCTCGGCATTGCGCCAACGTTTCACTCCCTGGGTTACACATGGGGCAGCCGTCAGTCACACAGTAATTACGTTTACAACCATGTCGGCAGTTTCGCCGCCAGCGCGGAGGCCATCTGCAAGGGCCTGCTGATGGGAGGAGTGCCGATGCGTTTCCCGAAGTTGCGGTTCGGCTTTCTGGAAGGCGGCGTTGCTTGGGCGATTATGTGTTATTGCGATTTGGTCAGCCACTGGCAAAAGCGCAACGGCAAGGCTATGCACGAGTTTCTGAATCCTGCGCTGGTCGACCAGAAGCTATTCGCCAGTTTGGTTGCGCGTTATGCGCGGCGTCAGACCGATGGCGAACTGGCGAATCTCCAAGACTTCACTCCCGGCATGAGCCCTTCTTCCGACATGCCGATTGATGAGTTTGAAAAGAGCGGTATTCGGTCCGCAGAAGATATTCGGGACATTTTCGTGGACAGATTTTACTTTGGCTGTGAAGGCGACGATCCACTCACAGCTATGGCGTTCAATCCTCGCGGGATCCCGTTCGATGCAAAGCTGAAGCCGCTCTACGGATCCGATATCGGTCATTGGGATGTGTCGGATATGTCCAAAATCGCCGAAGAGTCATACGAACTCGTTGAACACGGAGTGATCGACGAAGGGTCTTTGCGTTCGTTTTTGTTCGATAATGCGGTTGCATTCTGGACCGCGAATAATCGCCACTTCTTCAAGGGAACAGCACTTGAGGGCGAGGTAGCGCGCCGTGCCGAGATCGTTGAGCCCAAATGAGCCAACGAAGGAGTCTAGCGATCTCGCAGAACAGAGCATCAATCGCCGCGTTTTGTGTAGTGATACGCGCGATCCGCCTCAACGAAACCGCAGGACTGGTATAGAGCGCGTGCAGGCTGGTTAACGCTCGCAGTTGAGACCAGAGCGGTATGCATCCCGCGCGCCTGCATCCGGCGCATACACTCATTAACCACCGCTCGCGCATACCCGCGTCCAGTGAAAGCCGGCCGGCAGCCGACCGGCTCGAAATGGCCGAAGCGGTTTGCCATATCCAGCCATCCGATGCAGTAAGCGACGAACCGGCCGCTATCGTCTTCCAGCACTACGTCGAGCTCGGGATCGTAGATTGGAGCGTTTCGCAGGCGCCGGTAGTTTTCAACAGTGGCAGCTGAAAGCCCCCACACTGACCATGCATCGCGATGAACGTCCACGCGCTCCCACAAGTCCGCATTCGTCGCATCTCTGAGCCGCAGCCATGGTCCATGCTCTGGCGTAGGAAGGAGATCTTCAAGACTACGTCTGTAAAGGACATCGAAACCACCGCTCCGCGCGTAGCCGCGCCGCTGCAAGAGCGAAGTCCTCTGAACGTCACTCTCGAGCGACATCGTCAAAGTGACTGCTTCGTACCCGAGCATCGCCAGCGCTTTGGGAACAGTCTCTTTTCCAGACTGCCTGGAAGTCTGGCGGTAACTCTCACCCCACTTTAGAATTTCGCGGCCTACTGGATCGTACCGTGCGAGGCCGGGCATAAGGTCGAACTCCAAGCTCATCGGCGGCTCAAAGCATGCGTAGGCAATCAAGTCTTCGGCATCGAACCAGAGCCGCAAGTTGTCCGAGTGCTCCAATCCGTATCCGCTCCACACCACGTCGCCGACCTTCTTGTACGTGGACTGCGGCCAGCGAGCCTTAGAGGCTTTCCGCGCGAATTCGATTTAGTAGGTTCAGGTCCGCCGCGCCAGCATAGGCGCGCGTAATGATTTGATTCATAAGCGATCCCCGCCGGTCAGTTTGATACCGCCGCTTCGAAACGCAGGTGTTCAGACGAGGGAAAGGATTGCTTACCGAATCATCGGAGGAACCATTGAGGCATTAGAAATCTACCACTCTTCAGTCAGTAGCGACAACTCAAGCCCGCGGTTTTCATCACCCGAGCGTCACACCGATGAGGTGACCAATGGTGAAGGTGAGGCCTGCCGCGGCGAGACCCAGCAGGAGTTGTCGTCCTCCCGAGCGCCAGACCGCAACTCCGGTGAAGATTGTGATCGCGGCGCCGATAGCGAACAAGGAAACGCTGCTCACGAGCAAGCTCGCAATAATTGCGACCCGATATCCCGGCAATAGGAATGGCAGGATAGGGATGATTGCGCCGACCGAGAAAAGCAGAAATGACGCCAATGCCGCCTCGCCCGCCGACCCGCCCAATTCCGTCGGGTCGATGCCCAGTTCCTCGCGGGCCAGCGCGTCGAGCGCCGCCCCCTTGTCCTTAAGGACTTGCTCAACAACCCGTTTGGCTTCCTCACCAGAGAGTCCCTTCGCTTCATAGATGAGCTGGAGCTCTTCACCCTCACCCACCGGGTCTTCCATAAGCTCGCCGGACTCAATACGAATCTCGCGTTCTGCAAGCTCTCGTGAGCTCGTCACCGAGACCCACTCGCCAAGGGCCATCGAGCAAGCGCCCGCGAGAAGGCCAGCGATGCCTGTCGTGAGAATTCCGTGGGAACTGATCGCAGCACCTGCCACGCCCATCACCAGGCTCAAATTCGAGCAAAGGCCGTCGTTTGCGCCGAGGACCGCAGCACGAAGTGCGTTACCTCCGACCGCCCGATGACGGCCTTCGAGACGGGAGAGAAAGCTACCGCTAAGGCCGCGCGGCTGGGTTTCTACCAGTTTGCCCAGAACGAGTGCGTGCCAGCGTTCTTGTGAGCTCATCTGTGTCCCGCGGGTTTCCGCCTGACCTGCGTACCCGTTCCTACCGGCGGCTTCTTTTGCGGCGATGGTAGAGAGAACCGCTTCGGGGCCGAAACGTCTCGCGACCCACCCCAATATTCGACTGCGCCAGGAAGGGAGTCGTTCGCCTAAAGCGGCCCCCGCAAGGCGAAGTCGATCTTCCCAAAAGGCGACGTGGGCTTCTTCCATCCGGGCGAGGTTCGAATATACTTCGGCGATCTTCGGATCCGGCTCGACCGCTGCGAGGTTACGATACTCGGCCGCACTGTCGACCTCATCTTGCCAATTCTCACGAAATCGCTTTATGTCGGTAGTGTTTTTCACAGCCGTGATCCATCGCGCATGGTCGTTTGGCAAACGCGGTCATGGCCGCGCTTGGTTGAAAGAATCCTATTCTGGGCTTCTGCCTTTGATTCAATTCAGGGTCCCGCTGTTGCACCCGCAAGCCGAGCATAAGTCAGGAAATGGTCCACTCAAAAGCCGCAACGATCTCTGCTGAAAATTCCAAAAGCGACGAAAAAGGGTCGGGAGTTGAGTTTGACGTTCTACAATGTTCCGTCAAGCTCGCATTTGTTTCTCGGCTGTAATTGTTTCGTAGCGGCTAGGAATTGGAGCAAAACTCATCCGCGTTAATCTGGACCTCCTTGGCCCAGTTGGAAGCAAAGTGAAATTGCCGCGTGAGCGAGCAGAGCACGATGACCTTTGCCGTTGGTACGAGTTTTGTGCGCGCGAAGCCTGACTCCTAAGACTAAGGTGCGAGCGTGCGCAAAGCCACGCCAGAGGCCCTGCGTGTCCGCGGACGTCGGTAGGCGATAGCAAAAAAAAAGATGCAGGAACGTTAACGAATCACTCGAAATCTTCCCACTTTCCGACCGGGACGGGGGCTTGAGATTTCGCCGGTTTGGGCGCCGCGCATCCTTCCAGAAAGATAGTCATGGCATTCATGAAACGCTCTTCAAGGGAGTCGGACCGATTTTCCCACCATCCGCTAACCCAGTTGCCGGCAACAAGGATGAGCATGCCCTCCATCATTTCCGCGAGATGCAACGGCTTCATATCGGTGCGGATTTCTCCGCGCTTTTGGCCTTCGGCGAACAGTCGTTGGTATTGCTCGTAGAGCTGAAAAGATTTATCGCGCAGAACGCCGGTCGCGTCGGTCATCAACCTCGATTGCTTTGCAACCAGCCCATGAAACTCAGGATCTTCGTCCCACGATGTCGCCCACACGCGGATCAGAGCCCGAATACGGTCCGGTATGCTGATATCGTGGCGTTCGAGTTCGCGTTTGGCCGATGCGATTGAGTACTCGAGCATATCCACCGCGAACGCCATTATCAGGGCGCCCTTGGTGGGAAAGTAGTTGAAGAATGTGACCTCGCTGATGCGCAGGCGGTCAACGATGTCGCGGACGCGGGTCTCCTCGTAACCTCGTTTTCGAAACAGCGCGGCCGCCGTATCCAGAATCGCGCGCCGCTGCTCGGCTTTCTTCTCCTCCCGTAAGCCCATCACCCGATCACTTACACATCGAAAGTCGAGAAGGGAACCTCGGGCTGAAAACCGAGATCTTTCCGCCGGTCGCGTGCGCAGCGGTTTCCCTGCGTTGACTTAAGTAGACCATATATATTTAGTCTACTTCACGATTATGGAAAAGTCGACGGCACAGTCGAAGAGAGCTTCAGCCGATCAATTCGGACATACGCCTGGGGCCGAGGCGGTGGGATCGAATCCGCGGTCGTTCGCCCAGCGGGTTGCGGCCGGCACCACTACTGCCCTCGCGAGCCGGTGGATGCCGCTGGTGGTCGCTATCCTGGCAGCCATCGGGATGTTGCCCGCGCTGAGCGCCGGCTGGGAGATGGATGATTGTTTTCAGCGCGCCACGCTCCTCGGTTTCGGCGATTCCAAACCGATCAATACCTTCATCCAATACAGCGATCGCGCACACAATCTGGCGCAGATGGATTTCGGCACCATGCCGTGGTGGGGCTCGCCGGACCTGCATCAGGCATTTCTGCGCTATGCGAGCACGCTTACCATGATGCTCGATTATCGCCTGTGGCCGAACTATCCGGCGCTGATGCACCTGCACAGCCTGCTCTGGCTGTCGGCGGCTGTCTTGGTTGCCGCGCTTCTCTATCGTGAAGTGATCGGCGCGACCTGGGTCGCTGGGCTGGCGTCCCTCATGTACGCGCTGGACGGCGCGCATGCCGTGCCTGCCTCATACCTGGCCAACCGCAATGCCTTGATTGCCTGCGGCTTTGGATTCTTGAGTGTGCTCGGATTCGTTCGCTGGCGAAAGCACGGACGCGGGGTGATGCGGTGGCTCAGCATTTTGATGCTGGCGCTCGCGCTATCCGCCGGCGAGATGGGGTTGGGGACCGTAGCCTACCTGTTTTCCTACGCGGTGACCGTTGACCAAGACGACATTCGAGCCAGGCTCGCGCGGCTTCTGCCTCACGGCGGAGTGCTAGGCGCGTGGGCATTGATCTACAAGCTCGGGAATTTCGGTTCGCACGGCTCTGGTTTTTACGTGGACCCGGCTCGTGATCCGCTCGGCTTCGCGGGTTCGTTTTGTCGGCGCGCCGCATTCCTGATGATGGGACAATGGTCGCCGCTCCCGGCCGAGATGAGCATGGGCCCCGCACCCGGCTCATCGGCGTACTTCCATCTGAGCGTCTTCAGCTTCGTGGTCGCCGCGATTGTGGTGGTGCTCTTCAGTCAGCTCATCCTGCGCGATCGCGTGGCGCGCTTCTGGGGCCTTGGTCTGGTGCTTTCGTTGGTGCCGATTGGCGCCGTTGGTCCGGAAAATCGCTTGCTGGGTTTCGTCGGCCTGGGCTCGATGGCGCTTCTCGCGCAACTTGCGCAGGCTGTTTTCGCAGGTTCGCTCGATGCGCCGCGCGTCTGGAAAGGATTTGCGTGGATCGCGACTCTGCTACTTCTTCTGCTCCATGTGATTGCCGCCCCGTTACTCGGGATCGCCCGGCTCGGCTACCAGACAACCGTCGACTCCCGGATGAACCGCGCGATGGCGAGTGTACCCAGCGATGCGCAAATCGCGTCGCAGGATCTGGTGCTGGTTAACCCACCCGACCACATCTACCTCGTCACCTCGATTTGGGCCGTACGTCGCCTAGACAACCTGCCGACGCCGCGACACCTGCGCGCCCTCTCGACAGGCGGCACGCTGGAGGTCACGCGCGTCGCACCTCGCTCGCTACAAGTACGTTTCCCCAAGGGATTCTTTCCGACTGCATTCAGTCGCTACGTACGCAGTCAAAATGATCACTTTTCGCTGGGGCAGCGCTTCGAGCTGCCGGGTCTCTCGGTCGTGGTCGAGGCACTGGACGCGCAAGGCGACCCCGAGCAGGTGCGGTACGACTTCCCGGTACCGCTCGAAGATCCTTCGTTGCGCTGGATGAGCTGGCACGACGGCGTGTACCTTCCCTGGACTCCACCGGGCATCGGCCAGACCGAGACGTTCTTCCCCGAGCGCGGGATCTTCTGAGTGAAATGGCTGCGCAACTCCCGGCCACTGACAGGCAGGTGAGTTCTCCCGTTGTCGATGTGGCGCCGGAGAGGTATGCGACGAAACGTGGCACAGGGTTCGCCCTCATCGTGCTCGCGCGCCCCTGGCAGTGGGTCAAAAACGGGTTGGTGCTCGCAGCGCTCATCTTCAGCCACCGGCTCTTTCACCCGCGCGATGCGGTCCTGACCGCGGTCGCGCTGGTCGCATTCTGCGCCCTGTCGAGCTTCGCGTATGTACTCAACGACATTTCCGATCGAGAAGCTGACCGCCTAAACCCTGAAAAGCGCGATCGGCCTCTGGCGCGGGGCGACCTTACGATCGCGCAAGCCGCCTGTTTCGCCATCGCGCTCGGCGCAATTGCGACGCTCTTGAGCATCGCACTCGGGCGCTACTTCCTCGGGATTGCCGCGCTCTACGTCGCTCTTCAGGTCGGATATTCACTGTGGGCCAAGCAGTACGTGGTGCTTGACGTGGTCGCGGTAGCTATTGGGTTCGTGCTGCGCGCATTCGGAGGTGGGGTCGCGATCGGTGCGGTAGTGTCGCCGTGGCTCGTCTTCATCACCTTTGTGCTGGCGATGCTGCTGGTACTCGGCAGGCGCAGACATGAACTGGTAGCGATGGGCGACCGCGCAGGGACGCATCGCGACGTGCTGGCGCAATACAGCGTTCCCCTTATCGATCAGATGCTCGCGATCGTCGCGACGCTGGTCAGCTACATGATCTACACCGTCTCGGCGGAAGTCGAAGCGAAGCTCGGAACGCAGTACCTGTATTTGACGCTACCCTTTGTCGCGTTCGGTATACTGCGGTACCTCTACCTGATCGACGCGCGCAACGAAGGAGGGGATCCTGCACGTACTTTGATTCGCGACACACCGCTGTTACTGACGGTGCTCTTGTGGATCGCAGCCGACGTGATCTTGCTCTACTTTTAGTACTGAGCCGCGATTTTTCATGCAGCCGGGATTCGAACAACCCAGAAGCGTCGACTGACTAATTGCGGATGAACAATCTGCTGTAATGATGCGCGAACGTTCGTCAGTTACGGTATCTCCCCTTCATTGGTTAGCTTGAGGCGCTCTCATAGCTCTCTTGCAAATATCTCGTCGGCGGGGAATCGATCTTCGCCGAACCAATCAGAGTGTCTGTCCGGTCCGGCTCGGCGGTACGCACACTGGCGCCCAATCGATCCGAATTCTTATTGTGGATTTGCCGCCAAACGAAAGCGTTTCGACCACAAGCCCCTTGGTTTGCGGCCGATGGTTCCGTGTATGCACGCGGCAGACTAATACTTGCACGCTCGCTCGCCGTCTAATGGGGCAGGAGTGTTTTGTAGTCGAAGTCTGACTCGGTGAGCCTGCCGGTGTTTATCTGCTGAGAGAATCCACCGTGGGCGGGTGCGAGGGTGCGAAAGAACAGCTTCGGGGCGCCGCTCATGAATGGAAACCCGTTGAGCGCCGCGTGGCGTGTGTTGTCCGCACCGGTGGGGAAGTAGAATTCGCCGGCCAACTCGAAGTGAAATCCACCTGAGGATGCAGGAAGCGCGCGCCAGAGAGGAAACGCAGATTCCGTCCTCTCGGTTCCATCGAAGAATTCCGCACCCAGCCAGACATAGGATTCGGTGTCGAGATAGACAATGTTGCGAAGATTCTCGAAACCTGGGAGGAGCGGGATCATCTCGAGAATGTAGGCCTGCCTAAGCTGAAAGGGCTCGCTTCCCAACCGCTGGCTGCTCCCGGTCATCACGATGCCGGCGGGTTCGTGTTCGGCAGTGAGACAAGCGAGCATCGAAGTGGTTCCCAGTAGTCGATAAGAGAACTCTTCAGTTTTCGGGAGCGCATAGGCCCAGTAGGGCTGATGACACGAACGGCAGCCCTGGTCGAGCGCGTCCCAGGAGTCGGTGTTCCCGCCTCTCCCAGGAATCCGCCAGTTGTACCAGTAGAACTTGTCGACTTTGGTCGGGTCTACATAGCGAATCCAGATCCCTTTCGCGCCCAGATTTTGGCGATGAGTTTCGCTGCTCCATCCATCGCATCGCGCTTTCCACTCCACACCGTCTGGATTGGTTCCGAGTGTGGGGCGCGGATCGACTTCCGTCCGATGGGCATAGCGGAGAAAGCTGAAATGGTCGCAGACGTAATTGTTGTCGTCCTGGGAAGCGAAGGAAACCGACGAATCCATGCTCAGGTAGGCAAAGCTGCCCCACGGTGCCAGTGAAAAATCGTCGGGCATGAAGGGTCCCATGTGCCAGTTGTATGCGATTTTAACCGCGGCTTTGGGATCGTCGATGCTAACGATCGGAAACGGCATGCCTGCGACGTAGTTGGTTATGTGGTCGTCGCGATCGAGTCCGACCTGGGCCGAATACTTCTCGGTCTCGGAGCTGAAACCACTAGACCAATCGAGTTTCTCGGTCGGAACGATTCGCATGGTGAAGCCGTGGTCGGTGGCGAGTTCGGCAGCCGAAGGAAGAAATTGCGCATACGAGGCTACGTTGCTCAGGTCGATGTTCATACCCGGGATTGGGGGTGATGTCTGAAGAGCTTCCGGCGTCGGCAATGGCACTGCAGCTACGAGCGCAGCAGAGCGCCGTAGATCTTTGGCCCGCTGCGCGGATGCGATGGTCTGGTTGGTGGGTCTTAGGGTGCGCTCGTCCTGATAGACGAAATCGATACGGGTGGCGGGGCGGCCACTCATCAGCTCGTCGACATTGTCTGAAATTCGGTTGACCAGCTGTGAAAGGCCGGCCGGGCTCAGATGGTCGCGGTTGTAGAGCACGACGATCGCGCGATCCTTCTCCGGATAGAATGCCACGCGCGAATTGTAGCCGCCGCTTTTTCCGTCGTGGCTGAAGTAGCGAGGCTGCTCGTGGAAAAACCACGCCAGCGCGATTTTATCGCCCGGGTCCGCATCCCCGCGCAGCTGATGATCGATCGCTGTCGCAGCCGGCAGGGTTGCTCGCGGGGTGCCGGGCGGCGCCTCCGCCGCGTATTTCTCCGGGTGCAGATTCGCGTCGAGATAGGTGAGCAGGTCGGAGGCGGTGGACTTGAGTGCGCCCTCTCCATCAAGGACACCGAAATCCCAGGTGCTGGCGCGATTGAAATCCGAGTCATAACCCTGCAGCAGGCGTTTTCGCTGTTCGGGCGAGAGAGTGACGACGGTATCGTCCAGATGAAGCGGTTCGGTTATCTGGGTTCTGATGAGCTGCTCGTAGGAAACGCCAGCCCGCTGCGCGAGCGCATATCCGAGCAGGCCGTAGCCTAAATTGCAGTACATATATGCGGTGTCGTTTGGCTTCGTGAGACCCCGGCTCCTGATGAATTCGAGTAGCCGAGCGCTGTCGTAGCTCGCGTATGGGTTTTGCGGATTGAATGGCCAGAGATTGTCCGGATCGGAAGGCAAACCTGAATAATGCGTCGCGAGATCGAGCAACGTGATTTCTGTACCAGTGGAGGGGGCGATCGACAGTCCGGGCAGCAGCGAGCGCACCGGCGCGTCGAGCGCCACTTTGCTCTGGGCGACCATCTGCGCCAGCGCAAGACCGGTGAAGGTTTTGGTGATCGAGGCGATCTCGAAAATCGAGTCGGGCTGGGCGCTGCCATAGCTGAAGATCCGCCGCTGGCCACGATTGAGCACACCAACAACGACCCCGCCTCCGAGCGTTTTGCGGAGTAATCCATTTTCGACCACCGGCCGCATCTCACGATCGAGGATGGGTTTGAGATCGGTGAGCGCAACCGGGGAGATGGCCGGGGCTGGGATGGGGGTCGGTTCGAAGGTGCGGGCTGGCGAGCCGCGGCCGGGTTGGCGCGTGAACTCCAGCGGCGCCGGCACGCCCTCGGTCCAGGTTCCGCTCATCTTCTGGCCGTCGGAACTCAGCGTTCCATCGAAGCTGGCGTCCGCAATGAAGATGTGAAAGTCGACGTGCCCAGTGCGCACTATGCCCTGGCCGGGATAGTCCCAGTCGCTCCTGCCGATCCCTTCTAGCGAGACAGCCAAAGATCCGGAGAATCCCTGCGTGACGTGCAAGGTGAGGTGCTGAAACTGATCGCCGGTCTGGAGGTTTGCCAACCAGTCACCATCGAGAGCGCTGTTCTGAGCAAAAACGCTCCATGCCACACCGGCAAGCAGCGCCAGGAGAGCAATCAGTGGTTTGCACCATCGCGAGCACATCGCGAGACCATAGCCATAGCAAAGCTGTGGCGCTGCGAAGATAGCATCGGTACGCGCCAAACAAGAGCGGTCGTTAAAAGCAGGGGGGATCGGTACGGGCTGCCCCTTTGTCGGTGTTGAGTGTCCCAAACGGGGTTTGGGAAAGCCGCCTTCCAGAGAGCGGTACGGGAACGGAGCCGATCGCGCGAGCCTCCTACGAGCCAGGCGCACCCAAGTCCGCGACCCAATCGCAAGAGATCTGTGTGCTTTTGGCGTCAGCAGGCGCCGGACTCACGGATAGATTGTCGAGAATGGCTATCAAGTAGTATAGACACAATTGTCATCGTCAAGGCGCTGTCAACCCGGTTTGGAAGGGAGAGCCCGATGGTAGACTTCGATATTCACATCAAGAGCGGAACGATTGTCGATGGGACACGCGTCCCTCGCTATCGAGGTGACGTATGGATCAGGAACGGCCGAATCGCCCAGCTCGGTGGACGAGTGCCTGGCTTCGCTCGCAAGACGATCGACGCTGACGGTCTCATCGTCGCCCCAGGTTTCGTGGATCTCCACACGCATTACGACGCCCAGATTCGCTGGGATCCGTGGTGCACTTATTCGGGGTGGCACGGCGTAACCTCCGTGGTGCTCGGCAATTGCGGGTTCGGTTTCGCACCGGTCAAGCGCGAGGATCGCGAGCGTTCGATGCTCACGATGACGCGCAATGAGGCGATCCCGATTGAGACGATGCGCGCGGGGATGAATTGGGATTGGGAAACCATTCCCGAATATCTCGACTCGCTGGAGCGCGCGTCCAAGGGGGTGAACTGCATTCAGTATCTGCCAACCGCCTCGCTGATGGTCTATGTGATGGGGCTCGAGGCCGCCAAATCGCGCCCGGCTACCGAGGCCGAGCGGGCAGAGATGCGGCAGCTGTTTGACCAGGGCATGGACGCGGGTCTGGGCGGCTTTTCGATCCAGCGGCTTGGGCCCAATTCGCCCCAGCCTGATTTTGACGGCACCCCGATGGTCACGGACACCATGTGCGACGAGGATATCCTCAATCTCGCGCGCGTCCTGCGCGAGCGCGACGAGGGGATCATCCAGATTACGCAAGTGATCAATCCCAAAGAGGACTTGGCCTTCCAGGAGCGCTTGGCGGAAGAGGCGCGGCGGCCGGTGTTGTACAACGTAATCGCGGCCGACACCAAGAACCCGCGAATTCATCGACGCAGCATGGAATGGATCGAGCGTTGCCGAGCGCGCGGACTTGAGATGTTCGGACAGACCTTCACGATGCGCAGCGGCTTTTCATTTTCGCTTGAGGGCTGGAATTTCTGGGACGGCATCCCGGCTTGGAGGGCGGTGATGTTCGGTCCGGTAGCCGATCGGATCGCGCGGATGAAGGATCCGGGGTGGCGCGAGCGAGCGATTCGTGAGTCCGAGGAGCATCGGGTGCGCGAGGTCTACAAGGCCAACGGCGGCGCGTTGCACACGCTCATCGTGCAGTGGGTCAACGATCGACCCGAACTCGAGAAATACGTCGGACGCAGCATCGGCGACATCGCGCGCGAAGAGACCAAGCAGCCGGTCGAAGTTATGATCGATCTTTCGATCGCGGGCGCGCTCAAGACCGAGTTTCGCGGCCCAGTGCCGTGCAGCAATTCGGAGCACATGGCGGAGCTGATTACGGGCTCGCCCTATACGATTCCCGGGGTGTCGGACGGCGGCGCGCACATGAAGTACTTCCTGGGCGGCGCCTACACGACAGATTTCCTGCAGTGGCTGGTGCGGGATGAGCAGCGGCTCACGCTCGAAGAAGCACACTATCGGCTCTCCGCACTGCCCGCGCACGCGGCGGGATTTCGCGATCGTGGAACCTTGCGCGAAGGGGGATGGGCCGATGTCGTGGTTTATGACCTCAACCAACTCGGCGTCGAGGGCGAGCTGGCGGGTGAGATTGTGCACGATTTGCCGGGAGGGGAATGGCGCAGAGTCCAGCGCGCCCGTGGCTATCGCGCGATCATCGTGAATGGCGAGCTCACATTCGAGGACGGCAAACCCACCGGCGCGACGCCAGGCAAGCTGCTGCGACACGGACGCGGCTAGGTTCGAGAGCCGCCCCGCTGACCGCTTTCCGCGACGTGCTGAAGAGGACCTCCGTCGGGGCCATCCTTTACGGTCAGAGAAGCCCATGAGCCGCGAAGCTCGATCGGCTTTCTAAAAAAGGCTCCGTTGCACCGGGATGGCTCGATCGGGGATGAGCAGCTCCGGCCCGTCATTCTTCACGTTGTTCACCAGTGATGACGCTGGACTCAGGACGAGGTTGTCGTCGGGAGCCGGCACCAGTAGCGATTTCAGTCGCAGAGGATCTCGTTCGCCAGGATTCATCCAGTCTTCGGCATCTCGTTCATTGAAGATCACGGGCATTCGATCGTGAATGGGTTCGATCAGCCCATTCGCTCTGATCGTGATGATGGTGAAGGTTCGCTGCCAATGGCCCGGTTCCGGCTGCCACGACTCGTAAAGTCCGGCCAACCAGAGCAACCCACCATTGGCTGAGTGAATCCAGAGCGGTTCGCGGTTGTCCTTGCGCCCGCGCCATTCATAGAAACCATCGGCAGGAACTAGGCAGCGGCGCTTCGCAAACGCGTCCTTGAAGGATGGTAGCTTCTCAAGCGTTTCCGCCTTGGCGTTGATGCACGAAGCTGCCGAGCTGGTATTGGCCGCCCAGCTGTTCACAAGACCCCACCGCGCTGGAAGGAGCTCGCGCCTTTCGTACTTGGATCGGATCACGAAGTGATCCTGCAGGGGCGCGATATTGTAGTGCGGCTGGTAGTCGCGCAGATCCTTTTCGTCCACGCCCAGCAACGCAGCAAGTTCGCGCCGGTCTCGACGGGTTAAGGTGAAGCGCCCGCACATGATCGGTAGCCCTCGTTTTCCGTGGCTTTCCGCTTATGGACTCTCGCGGACTACGAGTATGGGCGCCTTGTCTTCGCGCAGTGCGATGAACCTTGCGTGTCTCAGATGATTTGCCTCCGTCCACTCAACATATTCCACGGCACAAACCAGTCGCGGTCGAAGCCAACGGCACTCCTTCATGTCTTCGGCCGTTAGACCTTCTCCCCATCTGCCTTTTCTGGTCTCGGGAAGATTCCCGAAGGGGCATTGTTCAATACTCAGACCACGGAAGCGATTGAATAGCAAAGCGCGCACTGCGGGAGCAAAGCCTGCGCGCACTCGGGCGGCGAACATGAGGTCTTTGCCTTGATAGTAGCCGACCAGTATTGAATCAAAGTTCTCGGCGGCCAGGACGTAACCGCCGATGACGAACTCCTGACCGCGGTTTACCCGCATCTTGCGCCATGCGCCCGAGCGGCGCCCGGGTTCGTACACACTGTCACGCCGCTTCGCAATAACTCCTTCCAGACCGCCTTCCCGTATAACGCGAATGAGCTGATCGACGGGAACGTCAAAACTCTCGGACAGACGAATAGGTTCTACAAGTTGGGGCAGGAGTTTGGTCCGCAGCATTTGGCGGCGAGCCTCTAGCGGCAAACCCTTCACATCCTGGCCAGCCAGGAGAAGGAGGTCAAAAGCATAGAATGCGATGGTGTGATCACGTCCGTGGGAATTCTGGAGAAGGCTGAACGACGGCCGTGCTTCGGCGTCGAGTGCGACTATCTCCCCGTCGATCATCGTATCGTCGGGAAGGGGCTGGAGGGCCCTTGTAATTTCAGGAAACCAGGTGCTCAGGTCTTTGCCATTGCGCGACAGCAGCTTGCGAAGCCCGCCAGTCTTGATTGCCAGGCCACGATATCCGTCGAGCTTCAACTCGTAGGACCACTTAGGTCCTGATGGCAGCTCCGAGGTCGCGCCACAGAGCATGGGTTCGATGAAGTGCGCCCTCATTTATATAGGGACCCACGGCCCCAGTTCAGGGCTCACCTATATCATTTCTTTGAACGTGTTCTAGTCATCACCTCGGTTCCGCAAGCCACCGGCGGACTCCGGGTTACCCTGGGAATTCGTCGAGACTGCCTCCGAGGAAGAGACGTGGTAATGGGGATGCTGGCAGACGACTAAACAAGCCTGAAACTCAGAACACCGACCAGTTGGGGTTTTGAGGCAGTAAGGAGAGGTCCGATGCTACTGCCCACGCTGAAAACCGATCGATTGAGAATTCGACCCCTGACGGTGAAAGACTTGTCTATTTGTCATCAGCTCTATGTGGACACGAAATGGGCTGACCAGAGGCTCGCGGATAAGCGAAATCTCCAAATTCGGCGAAGCTGGCTTGATTGGACAATCCGAAACTCCACGGAGCTCGACCGGCTGAATCAGCCTCCTTACGGCGATCGCGCAGTGGAGCTTCGAGAGAGCGGTCAATTGGTTGGTTTGGTGGGTCTGGTGCCTTTGCTTGCTCCTTTCGCTCAGTTACCAACTTTCGGCAGCGAGGTGGAGGCGCCTTTCTCCGCAGAGGTGGGACTCTTTTGGATGATCACTCCAGCGATGCAGGGTCGGGGACTCGCGACGGAAGCGGCTCGCGCTCTCGTGAGTTTTGCTTTCGATGTTCTGAAGGTGGGCCGAATTATGGCCGGAACCGAATACGACAACTTCGCATCGATCGCTGTCATGCGAAAACTTGGAATGCGCATCGAGAGAAATCCGTTTCCAAGCCCGGCTTGGTTTCAGATTACGGGAATTCTCCAGAAAGAACGTCAGAGATCCAGGCTCTGAAATTCTGCACCGATAGGCACTAATCACAAAGAAAAAAACTCGTGCAGCCAGAGCAAGCTGGAGGTTGGCTTCTAAGACTTGTTCACTGGTGATGCCGGATTAGCACCGCAGGAAAGGGCGATGTGAAGTTGTAGTCGGAGGAGGCGAAGTGGGACCGGGGAACGGGATGTGGACGAGTGCCCCCGGAGAACTTCTTCGCGAGCCCTGCTCACCGGGGAACCACAACGCGAGCGTTCCTGACGGTCCCTCGGGTCCCACGTATGACTCCAAGCTTTCGCCCGCGGGTCCCTATATCCTCTTCTTAAGGTGGCGACACGGTAGGTCTAACGATCGTATCGCGCGGGGCTACCAGATCGGAACCGGGGCGGGACCCACGGTACCATTCGCACCTCCTCTCACGTCGCCGGCGCGAAGCCCGCGTCATCAAACTCTACCAACCGTGCTCCAGGACCTCTCGGTCCATGGCAACGTACGGGGTGCTCGCCAGGCTTCGGGTCAAACTAGTCTTCGGGCTGCGAGCGCCAATGACAACGACGACCTCGGTGCCGGCACCGTGCTATACAGGCTTAGCAGGTTTCATCGGTCAGGGTGCGCCACGCGCATCCGTACTAGTCTGGACGGTCTTGCTACAGAAGGGGGCCAAGTAACCGCGATGCGCTGCCCGAAGTGCGCACGTGACAATCCCGAGGACGCCAAATTCTGCGTCGGTTGCGGCAACCCGTTTGAAGGTCGCTGCACGAAGTGCGGCACCGAGAATCCTGCGGACGCCAGCTTCTGTAAGCAGTGCGGCACACGGCTCGGTCGTTTAGCGGCACCACCCGCTGCGACTGCCGGATCGGCGCGGGTCAGAGTAGGCGCCGAACAAGCCGATAGTGCCGCGCTCGACGGCGAGCGCAAGACCGTCACCGTGCTGTTCGCTGACATCAAGGGCTCGATGGAGTTGATCGAAGACCTCGACCCGGAAGAAGCCCGCTCCGTAGTCGATCCGGCACTCAAGCTCATGATGGAGGGCGTGCAGCGCTATGGCGGCTACGTCGCGCAATCGACCGGCGACGGTATCTTCGCGCTGTTTGGAGCTCCGGTGGCACACGAGGATCACCCGCAAAGAGCTTTGCATGCGGCCCTGCGCATGCAGGAGGAGCTCAAGCGTTATTCGGACCGAATTCGCTCAGAAGGCCGTCTGCCGGTTCAAGTTCGGGTGGGTTTGAACACCGGTGAGGTGGTGGTCAGGACCATCCAGACGGGTGATGCGCACGCCGAGTATGTGCCCATCGGTCACGCCACCAGTCTGGCCGCGCGGATGCAGGCCTTGGCGCCGATTGGCTCAATCGCGGCGACCGAGCCGATTCGGAAGCTGTGTGAGGGCTACTTCCTCTTCAGATCGCTCGGACCCACCAAGGTCAAGGGGGTTAGTGAACCGGTCACGGTGTACGAGGTGACCGGGTTGGGTCCGTTGCGCACCCGCCTGCAACGGGCGGCTGCACGCGGTTACACCAAGTTCGTGGGCCGCGAGCGCGAGATGGAAATCATGAGGCATGTTGCCGAACTCGTCAATTCGGGCCATGGGCAGCTCCTCGGAGTAGTTGCGGAGCCCGGGTTGGAAAGTCACGCCTGTTCCACGAGTTCAAGACCAGGAACCAGTTGGGATGGATGGTGCTGGAGGCGTTCTCGGTATCGCACGGGAAGGCGTCGGCGTATGCCCCTGCCATAGACTTGCTGAACGGCTATTTCGGAATAGACGCGGGCGACGACGCGCGGAAGCGACGGGAGAAGGTCACCGGAAAGGCCCTGACCCTCGATCGTTCGCTTGAGGACGGGTTGCCCTATCTTTTAAGTCTTCTTTGTATCGCCGAAGGTGAGGATCCACTGGCCAGTGTAGACGCCCAGGTACGCAAGCGGCGCACGATAGAAACGATCAAACGGATGCTTCTGCGCGAATCGCTAAATCAGCCCCTGATGCTTGTTTTCGAGGACCTGCACTGGATCGACGGCGAGACGCAAGCGTTCCTTAACCTGTTGGCCGACTCGATCGCTAGCTCGAGGGTTCTGCTGCTGGTGAATTACCGTCCAGAGTATTCACATGCGTGGAGCAGTAGGACTTACTACACTCAGATCCGACTCGACCCATTGGGGCAGGAAAGCGCCGACGAGATGCTGTCAGCATTGCTCGGAAGCAGCGGCGAGCTCCAGCCTCTGAAGCGGATGATTGCGGCCAGGACGCAGGGCAATCCCTTTTTCATGGAAGAAATGATCCTGACGCTCTTCGACCGTGGCGCTCTAGTTCGCAATGGCGCGGTCAAGCTGGCCCAACCGCTCGACACCCTAAGAGTTCCGGAGACGGTGCAGGCGGTTCTAGCAGCGCGCATAGATAGCCTGCCTGCCGACGAAAAGGACCTCCTACAGGTTTTGTCAGTGATCGGGAGGCAGTTCCCCGTCGCGCTGGTAAAGGCGGTCTGGCAGCGCTCTCACATCGAGGAGAAATCGAATCTCGAACGGATGCTCGACGCGCTGCAACTGGCGGAATTCATCTACGAACAACCAGCGCCCGGCGATATCGACTACACTTTTAAGCACGCGCTCACCCAGGAGGTCGCTTACAACTCACTACTGAGCGACCGTCGCAAGTCTCTGCATGAACAAGTTGGGATGAGTATCGAGGCCTCGTTTGGCGCGAGTCCCGACCACTACAGCGAGCTCGCTCATCAATTTCGGAGGAGCGGCAATGCCGGCAAGGCTTTGGAGTATCTGGTTCATGCCGGTCAGCAGGCGATGGCGCGCACGGCATTTGCCGAAGCACAAGATCAGTTCGGAGCAGGGTTGACTCTGTTGACAAGTCTTCCCGAAACGACTCGGCGCGACCGAACGGAAAGTCTCGTTCGGTTGAATCTTGGGATCTGCACAATCTTCCGGGACGTGGGTGCATTCATGGACAGCGCCGTGCTCTCGAGCGTGGAGCGTGCGCATGAACTATGCGAGAAGCTTGGCAGGGACTCACATCACTGCGACGTTCTGTCCGCGCTCGCGTTTCTGCTTGCCAACCGCTTCGAGTGGGAAATGGCACAGGCCGCTTGCGATGAACTGCTCCAGCTGGCCTCCGAGCTGAACGACCCGGATATGATCGGTCGAGCTCATTTATGGTCAGCTTTCATTCTGCTGTTTCAGGGCAACTTCCACAGTGCGCTCGAGGCGCTCGAGCGTGCCTACAAATTGCCGATAAGTTTTCGTTCGAGACAGGAACTGTCCTTCGGCGGATGGCAGACTTTAACCAGATCTCTTAGCTCACTCGCACTGGCGATAGTGGGTTATCCGGAAAGGGCGCGCCTTCGAAACACTGAGGCCATCCGGCTGGTACGGGAGGAAAAGGACCGCTCTCTCCTTCCTCCAAATCTCTTCTGGTCGACAGTTTTGCATCTCTTGCTCCGGGAGCCGGGCGCTGCGTATCGGAGCATGGAGGAGAGTTTACGTGTTACGTCCGAGGAGAATCTATCAGCACTTGTCCCAGTAAGTGAGTTTTTCCGCGCGCTGGCGCTGGTGCAACTAGGCGAATTCGATCACGGCATGGACCCAATAGTTCGGTATATGAGGGAGATGACGCGTTTTGCCCAAACGCCGGTCGGCGCGCTGATTTATCCGACACTGGCGCAAGCATATATTGCCGCGGGGCGCACCAATGACGGTCTTCAGGCGGTGGTCCACGGAATCGCGATCTTAGAGCAAAACCAGGCTCGTTTTGCTGAGCCCGAATTGTACCGATTAAACGGAGAACTAATGCTGCTCGCGGGGAAGGCGTCCGGCGAGCCAGAAAACTCATTTCGCCGGGCAATCGAAATCGCGCGAGAACAAGGCGCGAAGTGGTATGAACTCCGCGCGACGAATGCGCTCGCCCGGTTACTTATGCGACAGAATCGCCGGGATGAGGCGCACGCGATGCTTGCCGATATCTACAACTGGTTCACCGAAGGTTTCGACACCGCCGACGTGAAGGACGCCAAGGCGCTGCTCGATGAGCTGAGCAACCAGGGCCAAAGCGAGGGGGACCGCTGAATACCGAGGATCAAAATGGCACCTGCAGGACGCATTGATACCCACCATCATGTCGTGCCGCCAACCTATACGGCGTGGTTGAAGAGGAAAGGAATCGCAGCTGGGGGGCTGCCGATTCCGGGTTGGAGTCTGGATGCCGCTATCTCCCTGATGGATAAATTCCGTATCCAGACTTCGATTATGTCGATTTCGACACCTGGAGTTCATCTGGGTGATGACAAGGAGGCTCGCGAAAAGGCCCGCGAGGTGAACGAATACGCCGCGGAGGTCGTACGGAAGCACCGCTCTCGTTTTGGATTCTTCGCCACGCTATGCCTGCCCGACGTTAAAGGCTCGATTGAGGAGCTGGCCTACGCCTTCGACAAACTGCACGCCGATAGCGTCGAGCTTCTGGCCAACAGCCGCGGTATCTATCTCGGCGAGAGGGTCTTCGATCCCCTCTTTGACGAACTCAACAAACGCAACGCGGTGGTGTTCGTTCATCCGTCACACTTGTACGGGCTTGAGCCGCTCAAGGGCATGCCTGCCTTCGTAGCCGATTTCTTGCTGGACACCACGCGTGCGGCGGTGCGACTGGGTGGTTCCGGGACGCTCGATCGCTGTCCCAACCTGAAAATCATCCTATCTCACTCGGGCGGCTTCGTTCCCTTCGCGGCATATCGGATTGCTGGCGCGGCGTCTCCGAAGCGAGACTTCGCGGATGGCATGGAACAGTTGGAGAAATTCCACTTTGACCTTGCGATCTCCGGCACTCCTGCCGCTCTCCCGAGCCTGCTTACAGTGGCACGGCCCGATCAAGTTCTGTTTGCGACTGATTGGCCGTATGCGACTGACGCAATCGCACAAATGTTTACCTCGATGTACGAAGGTTTCTCGCTGAGTGAAAGCCAGCGCGCAGCGATCGATCGGAGCAACGCTGAGGCGCTATTTCCCCGTCTCCGCGGAGGCCTGTCATGAGCGCTTTTCGATTTGGCCCGGATAATCCTAACGAAACCTATGTTCCACACGCTTTTCCCGAACAAACGATTGACACCGGTGAGGCCGTGATCAACTACGCCGTTGTAGGATCGCCAGACAAACCGGCGTTGCTCCTGATACCGGGACAAACCGAATCGTGGTGGGGATACGAGCAAGCGATGGACTTGCTTAAACAGCATTTCCAGGCGTTTGCGGTCGACTTACGCGGGCAGGGAAGATCGAGCCGGACACCCGGACGTTACACACTCGATAATTTTGGCAACGATATGGTGCGGGTCGTGGCCCTGGCCATCAAACGCCCGGTGATTGTCAGCGGGCTTTCGTCAGGGGGGGTGATCTCGGCATGGCTCTCTGCTTATGCGATGCCCGGTACGGTCCGCGGCGCCCACTATGAAGACCCGCCGCTGTTCGCTTCGGATGTCCGCCCCGCTTGCGGACACTCGATCCGCCAAACCATCGGACCGATCTTCGCTCTGATGAGCAAATACCTGGGCGATCAGTGGAGTGTAGGTGACTGGGCGGGAATGCACGAGGCCGCAAAGACGGAGCTTCCTGGCTGGTTGTCGAACGCGATGGCACTGACCATGGGTTCCGAGGCCGAAATTCCACAGCGCCTCAAGGAATACGATCCCGAGTGGGCACGTTGTTTTTGGCAGGGATCTGTCTACGCAAGCTGTGATCATGCCCGGATGCTCGCGAGCGTAAAATGCCCGGTCTTGTACACGCATCACTTCCGTAATGTCGAAGAGACCGAGGGCTCTTTACTCGGAGCCGCCTCAGATCTGCAGGCAAAGCGTGTGTGTGAGCTAGTTGCCGGCTCGGGCCAACCGATTGAATATCGGTCTTTCCCCCAGATGCCGCATTCGATGCATGGCACCGACCCGAAGTTGTTTACGCAGCTACTGATCGAGTTCGAGGAGAAGCTAAGGCATTAACACGTGCTCCTTGACGCTTGAGCCGATTTGACGCTCAAGCCGCGCGCGTTGGTAGTACTCGTTCGCTAACTGAGATGGTGACTTCAAGGAGCCGAGGAATCAAATAATGAGCGTTGCCACAAAGCAGTTTGAAGGCGGCTGCCTCTGCGGGGCGGTCCGTTTTACCGCGACCGGTGAGCCAGTAGGCGTGTATTGGTGTCATTGCCAAAGTTGTCGAAGACATACCGGCGCGCCCGTGTCTGTCTTCGTCGCATTTGAACCGCGAGCCTATACGGTGACCAAAGGCGAGATAACCAAGTTCGATTCCTCACCAGGAAAAACAAGGCGCGGATTTTGCGCGAGGTGCGGATCTACTTTGACTTGCGAAAGCCTGCCCGAGATAACGTTGACGCATTTCCATATCGGCGCATTCGATCAGGCCGCGAAATTGCAGCCGACGAAGCATTATTTTGTCGAGGAACGCATGCCTTGGTTACATACGGGCGAGAATATAAGTTCCAATCGTTAAGCTCACGATGGCTTTCTCAAAGTGGACTTCTGTCGAGCATCGCGACGCCGTTTTGAGAGCGAAACGCTCCCAAGGTGATCTGTCCGATGACGGTTGGTCAAGCTCGAGGCTCTTGCTGATCGAATGGGGGACGCTTGTTCCGCCGTTTGTCCTGCTCTTTGCCGGCCATCGGCATTGCTTTGGGTGCTTTCGGAAAAAGCGCATTCAAAGAGTCTCACGAACCGCCATAACGGCGACCAAGTGCGACCGTGCTATTACCTCTAAGACCGAATCACCCGCCCGATTTTGTAGCTGGTCCCTCAAGGTAACCGCGTAGATCTCCGTTGTGTGCGCACAGCCCTCTTGTACGATGTCGGCGAAATCCTGCCTCTGCAAAGTTGCGCCAGGATTTATGCGCCCGTTCCCGTTATCCGGCCAGGGCGTCGGCATTGCTGACTTGGGAAATGAGGTCCATCGCCTGCTTTGCCGGGGCTCGGTTGATGAAGATAGTAAGAAGGAGGTCGATTCTCGATGAAACTCGCACTATACCTGCCAAACTTCCGGGACAAGGTAACCGTCAGCGAGATCGTCGATCTCGCTCGCCTCGCCGAGGAACTGGCGTTCGATTCAGTTTGGACTTTGGACCGCATCGTGGTTCCGGAAGCATCCGATCGCGAGGAACTACGCAAGCCGTTCGGCTTCATGAAGGAATTTCCTCATTCATTACCCGTTGCTTCGAGAGGCGAGTTCTTGCACGGGCTGCCGCTCATTCCGTACCTGGCGGCCATCACGAAGAAGGTCAGGATAGGCGTCAGCGTGATCGACACTCCTTATCGGGCCCCTGGAGTGCTGGCCGCGGAGATCGGAACCTGGGACCATCTTTCGGGCGGAAGGGTCAACGTCGCCGTCGGAACGGGTTGGATGCCTGAGGAGTTTGAGGCTGCGAGTGCGGCGCATATCTACGAAAGACGCAACAAACACGTCATCGAGACCATCGAGATCATGCAGGGCGTCTGGACGGAGGAACTCTTCGAGTATCACGGCGAGTTTGCCTCCTTTCCGAAATGCGGCTTCGGTGTTAAGCCCGTTCAGAAGCCTCATCCGCCGATCTTTTTCGGAGGGCTCGGGGTACCGAAGATCGCGGCTAAGCGGATAGCCAAATACGGGTTGGCCGGCTGGATCGGAATACAGGACACCCCTGAGGACATCGCGAAGTGGCGGTCGGTGATCAAAGAGGAGCTCGAAATGATCGGGAGTCCGCGTTCGATCGACGATCTCGAAATTGTGAGCATGCTTTTCTTCGACATCACGAGCGTGAAGACCGATCAGACTCCCAGAGGGAAGCTGACACCTTCGATGACGGGCACTACCGGCCAGATCACCGACAACCTCAAGCGGTATAGGGAGGCCGGCTTGACACTTCCCCTCCTCTGGCCGCCATTTAAGGGCGTACCCACCGCGAAGACACTGGTCGATCTGAGGCGATTGAAGGAAGACATTCTGCCAAAAGTGCTGTGACCAACCGCGGCGTGAAGTCCGGGTTGAGGCCCAAGGAAACGCTAGGTCTGCGAGGGTGGGTCACCAAGGTTGATTTGCCACGCCAAGGAGGCTCGCGGCCGGCGATCCAGCCGTGGCTCGCCATGGTGGAGGTTTTCGTTCGGAGAGCCGAGCAGGTCGACAGTGGTTGATCTGCGCGGCCCGCGCCTTCGAAGAACCGTAAGTCCTTACGACCGCGGATTGGGTTGCGAAACGATGGCGTCCGTGAAGAGGTCGAACGCCGCTTCGAAAGAGCTCTCAGCCTGATCGGCCGGAATATCCCACTGCGGAAAGTGTCCGTCTACGTACATCCGCGCGACTCCATACGCCAGGGCACGCGCTGCAAACGAGATCGCCTTTATGTCGTCACGGAGCAGCGGAGCACGTTGGCGTTGTTCGGTCAGTAGTTGTTCCATCAGCTCTCTGATTTCGGCGTTGTCACGGCGGAGCGACTCAGAACCATCGAAATCGATCAGCTTACGGTTCGAGATCACCTGGAAATGCGCAGGGTTGCGCACCACCCATCGCATGTATGCGGTTCCCAGAGCGCGGAAGCGATCGCGCGGCGCGTCGCTTTTGACCTCCTCCAGCGCGCGCACGATTTCATCGCGGAACCTGCGCATCGCCTGCTCCGCAACCGCGGTCATCAGAGTGGTGCGCGAGGGAAAATGACGAAACGGTGCGCCCGACGAAACTCCCGCGCGTTTCGCGACTTCGCGTACGCTGACGCTCTCGACGCCTTGTTCCTTGACCATCTTGAGGGCCGCCGCGATCAGCGCTTCCTTGAGATGCCCGTGATGATAGCTGGTGCGCCGGCGTGCTCGCCGGCGCGGCTCCGTTTTGATAGGCGACTGGGGCATCATTTCGACCCTAGCATCGGTGACGCGCCGATGTAAGCAGTGCGTATTTCAGGTTGACATCGGACGAGTTAAATTGTAAGCAGTGATAACATTTCAAAACTCAGTCCTTTTCGGAGGTCCTCATGAAGTGCGCGCTAGTGAGTTTGGTACTGTGTGTGCTGGCCTCAACCGCCTACGCTCAGACCGGCCGATGGATCACCGCCAGCGGCAATCTGGAGATCGAGATCGCGCCCTGCGGGCAGGCTCTGTGCGGGACCGCGGTCCGCGTGCTGGCAAATAATTCGATGAGCACGCCGGGCAAATCGATGGCCAGCAACGTGCCAGGGACTGGTCTTAAAATCATGCACGACTTCACCTCGACGGGCGACGGAGTCTGGACCGGCTACATCTACGACCGCGAAAATGGCAAGACGTATCGCTGTCGTATGAGGGAACTCGATGCGGACCACCTTGAGGTTCATCCGTACATCGGCATTCCGTTATTCGGACAGACGCAAATTTGGCATCGAGCGCTCGGTTCGACGGAAACGAGCGCGACGACAAAGTGATTCATCGAAGGAAAGCGCGCAACCGGTCAGCGAAATTATCGCAGTCTCTTCCACGCCGATCCCGCACACGTGCAGCTTCGAATGAAGCTCACGGGTGCGTGTTGATGTGAAAGTCACCGCCAAGTTCGAGCGGCCGGTTGTTTACGAATCCTTCGCCCTGCCGGGCGCAGTTCGAGATATAGCCCGAGCCTAGGGATTCCCACGCCGACGACGACGGTCCAGTTCTGGATGCGGGCGAAAGCGATGGCGGCATCGATCACATGAGAATGGTCTGCCGCAGCGCGCTTGTCTGGCAAATTGCAACCGGCGATGCGAGGATGATAAACGCTGCGATAAGATCGAACTCTCAGAGGATCTGGGATTGTGGATCTAAAATATCCGCCCGAGGCTGAAACTTTTCGCCAGCAAATCCGCACCTGGCTGGAAGTCAACGCCCCCCGGGGCGAGCACCGGCCCTATGACACCATAACCGTAGCCAACGATAAGGAATGGCAGGCGCGCAAGGACTGGTATCGCAAGCTCCACTCCGGCGGATGGGTAGGAATCAGTTGGCCACGCGAGTATGGCGGCCGCGACGCCCCGGTAATGCACGCGATGGTTTTTCACGAAGAGCTGGCACGCTTTCGCGCCCAGCTTCCCTATATCGGTGCAGGTGTCGCGCTGGTCGGGCCCACTCTCATTCAGTGGGGCACCGAAGCACAAAAGCGCCGCTTTATTCCCAAGATACTTTCTGGTGAGGAGACCTGGTGCCAGGGATACTCGGAGCCGAATGCCGGATCTGATCTGACCTCCTTAAGGACTGCGGCGGAAGAGGAGGGCGACTACTTCGTCGTCAATGGCTCGAAGATTTGGACTTCGCAGGCGCACCGCGTTGATTGGATGTTCCTTCTGTGTCGAACCGATCGCAACGCACCGGGCAGCCGTGGTCTGTCTTACATACTGGTCGACATGAGAACCCCAGGCATCACCACCCGTCCGATGGTCGAGATAAACGGAGAAGTGAGCTTCAACCAGGTCTTCTTCGACAATGTGCGGGTTCCCAGAGAGAATCTGATTGGCAAGAAGAACGAAGGTTGGCGGGTTGCCACCACTACGCTTTCCTACGAGCGCACTGTTGGGGGCCGTCACTATCCCAATGTCGTGCGCGATCTTGCGCGGCTGGCCAAAATAGTTCACATCAATGGTCGCCCAGCTTCGGAGGACAGCGCGGTGCGCCAAAAGATCGCCGCCTTCGCGTGCGAGGCCGAAGCCGTCAAGTACACGGCATTTCGAGGCATTACGCGGCGCGTCAAAGGACAGTCGCCCGGTCCGGAAAGCTCCACCATCAAGATTTGTGGCACCGAGTTAAACCTCAAGATTCAGCTGTTCGCGATGGAATTGCTAGGCGCCTACGCGCAGCTTGATGGGAAAGAGCCATTCGCCATAGATGGCGGCAAGTGGCTCGAGCGAGCCCTAACTTCCCGCGGAGGGACGATCGCCGGTGGAAGCAATGAGATCCAGCGAAACATCATCGGCGAACGCGTGCTGAAACTCCCGCGCTAGCTTTCGGAGGGGTTTAGGATGACCGCAGGGTATAAGCTGGTTGATGCCTTTCTCCAGATGCCGCAACTCTCGCGGAGAGCCCAGGAGCAGAAAATCGATCCAAATATCGCCAAATGGTTTAAACCCGGGGATGCGGTAAAATTTGGTTTCACGCTCGAGGAGTTGGTGCGCGATATGGACGCTGCCGGTGTCGAAAAGGGAGTCCTTACCGCCGCGGCATTGCGGATGGCGCCCAGCCCCTATTCAGTAGGGCAAAACATTTCCGACGAAACCTACGAAAAACTCTGTACCCGCGTTGCGGAGATTCGTTTACAACATCCCGGGCGTTTTCACGGCTGCCTCGGCATCGATCCGACCGGCATGATGCGCGCCGTGAGATGGCTCGAGCGTGGAGTTAGGGAATTTGGCTTCCGCTCATGCTGGATTATGCCGTCCCTGGTAGGCCTACCGCCCAATCATGCATGTTACTTTCCGATTTACGCCAAATGCGTTGAGCTCGACATTCCAATCAAGCTCAACGTGGGCGTGCCAGGACCTCTCCGTCCGGCGGTGCTGCAACAGCCGGGTGCGCTCGATGAGGTGTTACTGGCGTTCCCTGATCTCACGGTCGTCGGGTGTCATCTGGGTCATCCGTGGCAGGGCGAGGTGATAGCGCTGCTGCAGAAGCATCGGAACTTTTACCTCATCACCTCCGCTTGGGCTCCTAAACACGTCCCGGCTGAGTTGTGGCAACTGGCCAACAAGCGCGGTCCCGACAAGCTGATGTGGGCCAGCGATCATCCTTTGCTGTCGCTGGAGCGATGCGCGCGTGAAGGTTGGGAGGTTCCACTCGCCGACGTTGCGAAACGTGGCTATCTGCGCGACAACGTGCTCAAGGTCTTCAGATTCGATTGAACGCGCTTCGCGGCAACAGCCTCACTTTCTCGCCTCGCTAGGCAGGAGTGCGCCCGATCGAGAACCGCGATCACTCATCGAATGGCCTGCTGCGCTACGATTGTGCTCCTCGAGCAACGCTTTCGCCGCTTAAATCCGCTGCGTCGAACCTCTCAGTAAACCGGGTGTAGATTTCGCGCACCAGAGCCGCAGCGGTCACATTTTTCAGTAGCGGCCGCCTGAGACGTCTTCGGAGCGGACGTTCACAGCAATCTTACTTCGTAACACCTGCTTAGGCTTTTTTGTGCCGCCATCTTGGAAAGATTGAACTAGCCTTTGCCTATTAGGCCGGAGACCTGAGTAATCATTTGGTAGAACTGGCTTGGAAACGACGCCCCAAGAATCGCGACCAGGGGTACTATTCCATGGACCAATAGTTGTCCAATGAAATGACTGTTCCAGGTGATTTCTCCAGGATCGGTTCCTGAAATGAGGCTTAGAACGCGGTCGCGGTTGATTGATGCGTAAACACCGACAGTCGTCGCAATGCAAGAAAGTACGACTATCCAGTTAATCGTTAATAGGTCGCTTGCATTCACGAATAGCGAGTACGAGCTGCTCCCGAAAAGCATCAGGATGCTGGCCAGAGTGCTGGTGATCGCAAGTGTTTGAAGGTGGGGTAGAATGTTTCTCGCAAATCCAGCGACACTACTGGCGACTAAAAGACCAGCATTGTCGAACACGGCAGCTGCTTCTCGGTCGCTAGGGTTCTGTGCTTCCTTCTTCAATTCGACGCCCCACCAAGGTTCGACTGGCGCGAGCAACCGAACACCAAGGTCAGTAATGGCCGCCTCAGTTCTCCAGGTATCCTCGAGCGCGCTCTGCCAATCTCTCCAACTGATCGCCGTTGCAGGGTCGTGGGTGGAAATAAAGTTTCCGAGCCCCACCTGTGGGGCACGGCACTGCGGTCAATGGTCATTGAGGTCTCTCAGGATTCGCTCTTCTGCTGACCCACCTGATGGATGCTTTTCTGCGGCTAGCGTTATCAAGTTCCTTGCTCGTTCAAGGGCGATGGCCAAAAAGTTGGTGGTAGGCCCTAGTGACAGGAAATTGATGCGATCATGGACCTTGCCACCTGTTAATTTGTTGAAAAGTGCATAGTATTCCCGGGTCGGATGTCGATACAGGCGGCGCAAAAGGGATCGCGCCATCAACCAAACGTTCAGGAGTTGATAAAGGCTCAATGCTATGGCCGCGTAGACTACGGTCGACAAACACACGAATGAAAAGTCGAATAGTCGACCGTCGATCGAGCTCTCCGGCCATTGACGGAATAGCGATACCACGCCGAGCGCGACTATAAATGCGAGCAGGGGTGCCACTTGAATCCAGCCGCGCTTATCGCCAAGAGGAGTTAGGATTTTGCAAATCAGAATATTTCTCAGCGTGATCTCGTCGGTGAAGGACTTGAGAGGCAAAAATCGGCTGCCTATCTTGAGCAGGGGCCGCTCGACGAGGACTCGCGAGCAGAGCAAACGGCCATAACATAGGGCCAAAGTCGCTGCGATCGCATACACGGTTGGCGTCAGAGGTGAAACCCCGCTGGTGAATTGAAATGCGCGCATCACCACAAACAGGTGGTGGTGAGAAAATTGCTCACCGCGTTCTATATGCCCAGACAAAAGTACCGGAGAAATGGCCGCGGTCACCGCGATTCCAAATGTGACGACTCCCAACCACCACGAATGGCCCACGGAAATACGACTGAAGCTCCGCACGGCTGCCACACCGCAGAACGTCACCGTCACTAGACACCAAACCCACACCGCCGTTGCCCATCGATCCGGAAAGCTCGTGAAAGGAAACGACGGAAAGTCGTGGGCCGCTACGGTCATTAGGACCACGAACGAAAAAGGTATGGCGCCTGAGATGATCGAGAGATTGAAAAGCCAGCACCTTCGGCGGGCGAGGGCGGCAGCGTATTCGCTATCCAGGGCGCGGTTCCGGACGGGGGGACACTCGCCAAATAACTTGAGAAGCGTCAGGGGAAGACAGCCGCCGAGATTCCCCAAGAGGTCCTGGCCGTCTTCTTTGCCGCCCAGGATGACCAGAATAGCGAGGCAAGCACAGATGCTATCCAAGACAAAAATCCAGCCGAGAGTGCGCCAGGGCAGTATGGCGCGCGCTGCTTGGTCATTCCACGAGTGTGGAGGGTGGACATCACGCCGTAAAAAAGGATCGCCCGCTGAAGCTTTTGGAGTTGACGAGATGGTTTCCACCGGGAGAGCAGACGCTCGTCCAAGCACGGTAAGCCAAAGCACGGGCTCCCGATGACTGTTCGACCAGTCGAAGGGCGCACCATATTCGACCAGATTCGTTTCTTCTGAAGGAGCAAACAGAATAGAGGAATCGCCTTCCGAATCACGATCCTCGTGCCCCTCCTGGCGTTGAAGCAGTGCGGTCGCCGCGTTGAACGTACCTTCGGTGGAATCACTGGCAAATTCGCTGGGCTGTTCGATCCCCCTATAGGGCGGCGTCCAGATCTGATTGGCGTCCAGTTCTGGATATGTGGATAAGATCAACAGTCCCCGCAAATCGGGATTAACGCTGCCATGCAGGAAGAGAAGGTGATTGGAGAGCGCGATAACCTTCGAGTTAGGGCTCCAATCGTGCAGTTGTTGAGTGAGATATATGATATCGAGTGGATCGGTCGCGGCGATTAGAACGTAGCGAATATGCCGTTCCGAGACTATTCGAAGAGTCCGCTCCAGTTGCAATTCGTTCGTGTTCGTCTCAGCTTGTGAAAGGATCGGAAAGATGTCTTGCTCCTCCCCGTGATCCTCCAGTAGAGGGATTTCGGGCCGCCAGGATGGAAGAGAATTTCGAGAACGCTGCTCCAGAGCCAGTTGGTCTGCCTTCTCTTTCAGTTCCTTGATGTGGAGAGGAAAATTAAGCTCGAGCACATGCCTGCCGTGGGGCGCGGTCATCCTCCCGTAAGCTGTTCCTTCTTCCTTTAAGATTGCAACTTCCTCGGACTTGACGTGCAGGTTTCTTTTGAGAAATTCGAAGAGATCTCGCAATGCGTCCGCATCGGGAATTACCGTTGAGTGCAAGCTCACCCGCAGACAGGAGTTTCGGCTAACGATCTCATGAAAATGAGAGACGTCGATGCTGGTCGCAGATCCGGTCATGACGTCGAACATCAACGCAGCCTGCCGAGGCCGCTGTCCGGCGAAATTCGCAGGGACAGTGTTTGTAATTTGCCCCGAGGTCTCCCTAAGGTCGCCACCAGGAGAGCGTCCGGACTGGGTGACAGGTGTTCTGGTCCCAAGCCAATAGATCGACCAGGCGATCGAGTCGGCAGATCCGGAAAACGAAGGTCCAAGGATTGAAATTGTCAGTTGTCTACCATCTGGCGGATCGAAGAAAAGAGAGTGGTTAAGAAAATCAGCGGTCGCGAGCGCCATACGCATCGCCCGTCTGTGAACTCCTTTGGTAGGTAGCTCGCCAACCAGAAAAACCACAAGCAACGCGCCCTTAACCTTGTCCTGACTAGGCCGCCGAAAGAGCACGACACCGGGTTCTGGTCCTTGCGAGTCGCTGACGCCACTGGTCTGGTCTTGAGATTCGGAAGCGTGATCGTCACTTGCGGTCGCTCTTTTGTTCCATGGAATCTGGAATTGGCTCAGCAGGTAACCCTGTTCCTGAGCGGCACGCTGGAGGGCGTTGTAGTAGGAGTCAAATTCCTCGCCCAGCGCGGTTTCGTAGGGATCGGGGAGAGTAATGATCAAAGTCCTTATGTTCATCTGCACGTGGCGATCGGAGTTCGCACCGGGCGAACCGGAACGGTCATCCCGCCCCAGTCGAATCATCCTCGACACACACGCTTCGACCGGCTGGCCCAGTAAACTGCACACTTGTCTAAGTGCTTCCCGGTCGAGCTCAACATCGCCTTCGGTGTCGAGCCCGCGCGCTCGGGCTGCGCCTCGGACCTCGGAGCCCACGGAGTTGCCACTATCGGTAGCGGCGTTGGAGACGATTGCCGCGGGTGTATCCGGAACTACAGGCACCTCGGAAATGGCCGAGGGTAGCAACCCCAGACCTGTGAGGTAGGCAATGGCGACGGTTAAGAAAAGCAGTGTGCGATCGCGAGTCACTGGAGTCCTCGGTGTTCACCGGAAAAAGGCAATCTTTTTCGACCGTATCGCATCTGAATCCGGTAAGTTTCCGCGAGGGTCAGCCAAGCAACCACAGCGAGCTTACGACGTAAACTAGAGTCATCAGACCGAAGATCAACCCGGGTAGCTCGCCGAGCCGACTGCACTGCGCGAACCCTTGCGGCTCGCTGACTTGGTTGTCTCCCGCGAAGTGCCTTATCTGAGGAATGCTGACCGTCTTGATATTGACTGACATTTTGGGTGTCCCCTTGTGTTGTCCATCCACTCAGAGTGAGTCAGCAAAGGCGGTGCCGCGAAAAGATCGCCCGATGAGTGCTGAAAATAAGGAGAGGTTAACCGCCGATGTTAATCTAGCGAGACACTGTAAAGCGGGATTAACGTGGCCGTGTAACCTGATCTTGTCTCGGGCACCAAGGGAAAGCTGGGCGAACGGTCGCCTTCACGACCCTGACACGCGTCCGCGGACCTCGTCGGAGTTCAGGTCTTGGCGATCAGGACGGTGAACCGGCCGCTCAAATGTCTGGTGTATCCTTACAGTAGACAGATTGAAGGTAACGCGAATCCCGGGCCGCTCGGCTTTCAAAAACGCTGCAGAGGGGCCAGCGATCGTTGAGGGCCCGCATCGGTCGCGGTTTTAGTCTCGAAGCAGGTCGGCGCCGAGAGTCATCACCATTGCGGCTTTCGTTTGTCGCGGATGGCGTGCAGTCGATCGTGAATGGGATCGATCAGCTGCTGCACGCTTCCTTGATTGCATCGCTTATGATGTCGACGACCAGGCGAGGCGCAGTAACGATGGGTGCGTGGTCTACAGAATGCGACCGCACCCGAGCGTGCATCCGCTCCGCCATAAAGCGCTGCGTCTCGAGGACGATCATGCGGTCGTGTTCCGCCGTGAGAAACCAGCTGGGGCGGTCTTTCCAAAGTGGACGGGTCATAGGTACCGTGATGCACGAGGGCGAAATCGGCCGCTGAACCGCGAAGAGTAGGGCCAATTCGTCGGCAGCGGCATTCTGCGCGAAAGCCGCGCCGAACGCCTCCTCCGGCAGATAGATCAGCCCATGATTGTCCGGTGCCAATTTTGGAGCCAGCGGGTGAGGTTCGGTACGATAGAACACATCGGCGACCGTCTCGCCTTCCTCAGGAGCGAGGGCGGCGACGTAGACGAGGGCCTTCACTTTCTCATTCCGTGTGGCCGCGATTACGGCCCCGGCATAAGCGTGGGCGGCGACGACTACCGGACCGGAAACTCGCTCCAAGGCGCGCTCAAGGGCCGCCGTATCATCGGCAAACGAAGTCAGGGGCAACGGCGCCGCTAGCACCCTGACGCCTTCGGCAGCCAGCAGCCCGATGACTTTGGCCCAGCTCGATCCGTCCGCCCAAGCTCCGTGGACTACAACAACACTCACATTGTCGCGCGACATGAGTTTACTCCTTTTGTCGCGCGATCAACCGATCGGCGACGTCGTCCAAGTCGGCACCGACGATCTCTGCGCCTGCGCGCCGACTCCCAAGAGGTCGTTGCCAACCCGCTTGATCAGGGCCGCCTGCCAGCCCGCAGCGACGGCGCCAAGGGTGTCCCAGGTATGGCAAGCGATGAGACAGAGCTGAGAGGGCTCGACTCCGAGACTCCTCTCAACCTGGGCATAGGCCAGCCGCGACGGCTTGTGATGTTTGACGCCGTCCGCGCTGAAGCGACGCTCAAAGAAACCGACAATCCCAGCGTGTTCGAGCTGACGGGTCTGCACCTCCGACAAATTGTCCGTCAAGGTAAATAACCGGAACCCTGCTTCGCGGAGCTTCTGCAGTGCGCCCGGCACCTCTGGGTGGGGGGCATCGTCGAGAACTTTTCAAATAGTTCCTTCTTATCCGCCTCTTCGATCCTGATGCCGCGGTGTCAGCCAGCATCTTCATCACGGCCGAACCGATATCCGTGAAAGGCACATAGCATCCGGCTACCGTGAGAGCTGAGGAATACAAAATGAAGTTGGCGAACCAAAGGCGCAGGGTGCCGTTTTCGCGGAAGATACGCTCGAACGTCGGCTCCAGGGTTGTAAGATCCAGTAGCGTCTCATTGACGTCGAAGACTATCAGGGGAAGAACAGCCATCTGACTACACTCCTGTTTGTTCACTTCCTCCGTTTCGGTCGAAACTTCCTAGCCCTTTGGAGGCAGCGATGTCAGGCGCGAACGACAACTATCTTTCCAGCAGCCTCATTGGCCTCCATGACCCGATGAGCCTCGCGAATTTCATCGAAGCCGAAGATCCGCGATGGCTTCACGTCGAGCCGACCGGCAGCGGCATCTTCGGCGATCTGCTGGAGAGGCACATCCGACAGGGGGAAGCCGGGAGTTCCGAAGGCGAAACTCGCAAAGAAGGTCAAATAAACTCCGCTTGCCATCTGCAACAGCGGATTAAAGTCGGGAATTGGATCGAGACCGCCGAGCCACCCGGCCAGACAAGAACGACCACCCCGGCGGAGTATCTCCAGAGAATCAAGCACGACACTGTTACCGACTAGGTCGAGTATCGCATCGACCTTCTTTACCTCCGAGAGATGTTTCGAAAGATCGCGGCGTTCGATCTCGCACCGCTCGGCTCCCAACTTCTCCAGCATGGAGAAGCGCTCGCGATTGCGGGTCGTCCCAATCACGCGAACCCCCGCATTTAGGGCCATCTTCAGCGCGGCCTGGCCGAACGAGGAGGTCGCACCCCGAATAAGAAGCAAGTCTCCCTTTTTGATTTCCAGGTTACGAAACAAACAGGTCCAGGCAGTCGCGTAAGTCTCGGGGATTGCCGCTAGCTCTGCCCAGGGGAGACTGGATTCGATGAGCGCGACATTTGAGGCGCGGGCGCGCGTGTATTCAGCATAGCTGCCATTGATGGTCCGACCGAGCCCGCCCATCAAAGACGCAACCTTTGCCCCGACTGGAAACTCGCCGCCCGGGCAGGATTTCACGAGGCCTACACATTCGATGCCGCTGACTGGAGCCGCCTCCGCCCACTCACCCCGCCGCATGTGCAGTTCCGCGTGGTTGAGACCAAAGGCCTTGATCTCTATCACCACGTGCCCGGCCTTGGGCTCCGGGTCAGGAATGTCCTTATAAACGAGACTGTCCAGCCCGCCGAACTTCTCGAGAACGATCGCACGCATAGTGTTTCTCCTCTGGATAGGCGGCCCGCCTCTCGCGCGCGGCGCGAAGCGTACCGAGTCGCCAAATTAACGGGCAAGAAACTCGCGGATGGCGGCTGCGATCTCGGATACGTGAGTTTCCAGAGCGAAATGTCCGGTATCGAAGAAGCGCACGACTGCCCCGGGAATGTCCCGCTTGAACGCTTCCGCGCCCGCCGGCAGGAAGAACGGGTCATTCTTTCCCCACACCGCGAGGAGCGGCGGCTTGTGATCTCGGAAATACTTCTGGAAGGTCGGGTAGAGCGCGACGTTGGTCTTATAGTCACCGAATAGATCGAGTTGCGGCTCATCCGCGCCCGGGCGAGCCAGGTAGAAATTATCAAGAGTGAAGCCGTCGGGCGAAACCCTCGTCGCATCCGGGACGCCATGCGTGTATTGCCAGGCGGTTGTCTCAGGCTTGAGGAAGGCGCGGAGTTGGTCGCGGTTCGACTGCGATGGGACTTCCCAATAAGCGCGGATCGGGTTCCAACCTTCGCTCAACCCTTCCTCGTAGGCATTGCCGTTCTGAGACACAATCGCGGATATGCGTTCTGGATGCTTAAGAGCAATCCGCAAGCCCACGGGAGCGCCGTAGTCAAAGATGTAGAGCGCGAACCGTTTCAACCCGATGACATCGGTGAAGCGATCGATTACATCCGCAAGATTTTCGAAGCTGTATTTGAACCTGTCACGGGCAGGCAGGTCTGACTGGCCGAAGCCGGGCAGGTCAGGCGCGACAAGGTGAAAGCTCTCGGCGAGCAGCGGAATTAGATCGCGAAACATATACCCGGCGGTCGGAAAGCCGTGCAACAACAGCAAGGTTGGAGCGTTTGGCCCGCCGGCCTCGCGGTAGGAAATCTTAAGACCACCGACATCGACGGCTCGATAGTGGACTGTGGGCATGAGAATACTCCTCAAAAGAAATGGTTTAATTGTGGCAGGTAACCTGACTGAAGACCCTAATGTGGTTACCTGACACTAGCTAACCTGTCAAGAGCGATGCGAGCGGTTAGGTCGAGATTTAGCAGAGAACCAGGGCCTGCTAAAATAAAATTTAGGAGCAGCATCCAGGACTGAATGGCGACAAACGACACTCGTCCCCCCGCGATGTTCATCGGCGGGGACCCAAGCCTCGACTTTCTTAATTCCATAGGCACACCGGTCGATGAGGTGGTTGAATGGCTGGCAGACGGAAAGGACCTTATGAGCTGGCTTGAGCAAGCCGAGCTTCTGACCCCCGAAGCGGCCGCAACGATACGCGCCAATTGCTTTCCCGGAGAACTTGATGCGGTTGCTGCTCAAGCCCGCGCCCTTAGAGAATGGTTCCGAAGCTTCGTTCTCGCACACCGGGGCCGTTCGTTGACGAGAGACTCGTTACACGAACTTGGGCCGCTAAATAAGATACTGGAACGCGACGATGCCTACGGGGCAATAGTGGCGAGACCAGTCGATGCGGCCGATCGATCGGCTCCGTCTGGACTTGAGTGGCGTACCCTGCGCCGCTGGCGCTCGCCGGACGCTCTGCTTTTGCCGATTGCGCACGCGATTGCGAATTTCCTTACCTCTGAGGATCTTACGCGGGTAAAATCGTGTGAAAAATCACCTTGCACGCTATTCTTCCTTGACCGGACCCGCGGACAAGCCCGCCGCTGGTGCAGCATGACTCTCTGTGGAAATCGCGCCAAACAAGCTCTCTATCGTGCCCGCCTGAAGCGACGGACGCGGTCCGCTCATCGACTGAAAAAGACAAGAGCGTCGTAGCGAGGTAGAGGCTCTGGTTCGCCGGCTAACCGCTGGGACATCGCCTGGCAGCGGCTGCTCCTCTGCACCTCGACAGTTC
>DASXMJ010000194.1 GCA_036495685.1 Candidatus Binataceae bacterium
ATAAACGCAAGTTCGTTCTCGAGCATCGGCGAAATGAAGCGATTGGCAGGTATCTCTGCGCCGTCCTGATAAAGCACGTCGTCGAGCAGGACGCCGTAGTCGGGCTCGTTGATGTTGAACATCGATTGCATGGCCCGCGAGGTAAGGCCGATCTTGTGCCCGATAATTTTGCGACCTTCGGCGAGTTTGATATCGATCCACGCCTTCTGCACCGCGTACCCATCGGCATTGGTGATTTCGGGATACTGCGCGGAAGGAAACCTGATTACCTTCCTGGTCTTTTCGGCTTCGTGAAGTTCTCGGGCGAGTCGCGGGATAGCAGAAACGTCCATTATGGCTTCGACTTTAGTGAAACTTGGCGGCCAGCTCGGCGAAGTTGTCGATGACCGGCAGGGCCTTTTCCGGGCCGGCGCTGGGTACGAACGTCTCCACTTCTTGAAAGCCGAGGTCGAGCGCCCGTTTCACGTTGTCAGGGGTAGGCGCGATCATGGAGACTTTGAGCTGCAGGTCATCGTCTCGGCGACCAGCCTGCGCGGCTGCTGCGCGCAGCATTTTCACTCCGCGCGCCAGGTCATAGCCGGGTCGCAGCAGCGGGCACCATCCGTCCGCGTAGCGCACGATGCGCGCAAACACCTTGTCGGAGCGCGATCCGATGAGGACCGGAGGTCCGCCGGCCTGCAGCGGCTTCGGATACATCCAGGAAGGCTCAAAGTTGACGAATTCGCCGTGAAACTCGGCGACCTCGTTCTTCCAGAGTTCCTTCATCGCGGTTATGTGCTAGCGAACCGCGGGCCACCGTCGTTGGAACGGAACACCATGGTCGCCCATCTCTTCCGCGTTCCAGCCCGCGCCGCATCCTACGACCACCCGGCCACCCGACAGGCGATCGAGCGTGGCAAATTGCTTGGCGGTGACGATCGGATCACGCTGCGCGATCAGGATAATAAAGGTGCCAAGCCTGATTCGCCTGGTTACACCCGCCGCCGCTGTCAGCGCCACGATCGGATCGTACGCGTAGTAAAAGTCCTTGTGATAATCGGTACCGCCGGGATACTTGGATTTCTTGCTGGTCGGAATGTGCGTGTGTTCGCTGACGTAAAAGGCATCGAGCCCATGCTCTTCAATCGCGCGTGCGACTTCCGCGGGTTGCATCGAGTACTCGGTCGCGAAGGTGATCATCCCGAACAGCGGCATGGCTCAAGCTCTTTTCCGCATCGCCGATTCGGCGCCTATTCTCTTCGGGGAGGTGGACCAAAGCCGCCCGCTTCCGGCGCGTGACCATATACATCTTCGGAGTAGTACTCGGATTGATGAGTAGCCGCGCGCGCGCCCCAACCGTATTCGAGCATCCACCCAGACGGAGTACGGAAATAGAACGAAAACATGTGATCGTTCGAGTGTTTGCCGGGCGTGATGTGCACGGGAATCTTTTCGCGGCGCACTAGGTCGTGGGTGAGGCCGACGTCGTCGAGATTGTCGACTTCGACCATGAGGTGGTTGAAGCGCTTGTCTTCACCTGCACCACCGAGTCCGAAGGCGACTGAATGGTCGCGATCATTGCAGTGCATGAAGATAGGAGCGACGGTCATCTTGCCCATGCGGATTTTATATTCAACCCCACCGCGCATCCCGAGCTGCGTGTAGAAGCGATAGGCAGCTTGTGGGTCTTTTTCGCGAACGATGCAGTGGCCCACACCCCCGACACCGGTCCTGAAGCGTCCGTGCATCCTGCGACCAGGGTGAAAAGGCTTGGCAAACTGCACGTGCGGACCGTGGAAGACCTCGACCGGATTGCCACCCGGGTCTTCCATCTTCAGCACTTCCAGAACGTGGCGCTCCGCCGCATCTTCTTCCGACCCCACTGTAAACTTGATCCCCGCCGCCTGGAGCTGGGCCTGCATTGCGCGGAACTCTTCGCCGCCCGCTACCCGAAATCCCAGATACATGAGGTCGTCGGACGGATCGGAGTGAAGGACGATGCGATGGTGCCAGTAGTCCATCCGCAGATAGCAGTGGTCGCCGGGGCCTTCATCCACGACTTCCATCGCGAGGACGTCAGCGGCGAATTTTTTCCACGCCTCGAGGTCTTTTACCCCGAAGCCCATGTATCCGAGTTCAGTTACCTGGACCATTTCATTGCCTCCATATGCATAGCTTTCTATCTCGGATCAGTGCGTACCCAATCGGAGCCGAGCGCGACCCGCCGCACCGCATCAGTGTCGGTCGGCTGATGACCCACCTTGTGCGCCGGAGCCGGGGTTTCGACCACGCGATTCGACAATCGGCCAAGCCCGGTCACTTCCACCTCAACCAGGGCGCCCGGATTCATCGGGCGCGAATTCTTCGGCGTGCCGCTAAGGATCAAGTCGCCGGGCAGCAAGGTGATGAAACGGCAGAGATCAGCGAGAATGTAGTCGATCGGAAAGATCATTTCGCTGATTGCGCCTTCCTGTACTACTTTTCCGTCGATGTAGGTTCGCAGAGTGGACTTTCGGATGTCGACGCCGCTGACGATACCCGGTCCGATCGGACAAAAGCCGTCCTGTCCCTTCACCCGCAGCATCGAGCCCGCGTCGGTTTCGCGATAATCCTGGCAGCCGACGTCGTTGGCCGGCGCAAATCCCGCAATATAGTCCCAGGTCTGTTCCCGCCCGACGTTGCGCATTGGCTTGCCGATGATCACCCCCACCTCGCCCTCGTAGTTCAGAAACTTGTGGCCGGCGGGGCGGCACAGCGAGCCACGATGCGAATTCAGCGCCGTGGTCGGTTTCTGAAAGTACGTGGGTGTCTCCAGCATCGGCGCGCGAAACTCCACGCGGCGCGACTCATAGTTGAGGTGGATACACAGAATCTTGGTGGGATCGCAGGGGGGAAGGTAGGTTGCGCTGGCCTCCGGGACGACCCGGCCGTCACCCAGGATTAGCTTGTCACCGGCGGGCTTCACCCACTCCGGGTGCCCTTCATGAAGTATCCGCCGCCATTCTTCTCTTGGTCCGTCAAGAACACTCATGGTTGATACCTCCAGGCTCGTCGTGCCGGCTCGCGCCGTCAGACGAAGGAACCCTTCATTGCCGCAATATTCTTTACGTCACAATAGAAGTCGAAACTCCAGTTGCCGCCCTCGCGGCCGATTCCGGAATTGCGGCTCCCGCCGAAAGGTGCCGCCAGCTCGCGCACGAAGAAGCAGTTGACCCAGATGGTGCCGGCGACGATCCGTTTCGCCAGGCGCATTGCGCGCTCCTCACTTTTGCTGAAGATCACAGCGGCCAGGCCATAGTTGGTACCGTTCCCAAGCCGGAGGGCTTGTTCTTCGTCGCTGAAGGTCTGCCAGGTCAGCACCGGTCCGAAGACCTCGCGTTGCACAATCTCCATCTCCTGCGACACCCCGTTGAGCAACGTCGGTTCGAAGTAAAGCTCGCCCGCGCTGTGTCGATGACCACCCCAGACCGGCTTGACGCCTGCTTGCAAAGCGCGATCGACGAATCCCTCGACTCGCTTGTAGTGCTCCGGCGTGATGAGCGGACCGATGCGGGTGTTCTTGTCGCGCGGATCGCCAACCGTGAGATGGGATACCGCGGTACGGAACTTCGCCTGAAACTCGTCTGCCACCTTCGCGTCGACCAGGATCCGGGTGCCTGCCAGGCAGACTTGGCCGGCATTGAAGTACTGTCCTGCGGCGGTCTGGGCCGCGGCATCCAGGTCCGCATCGGCACAGATGATGAAAGGCGACTTACCGCCGAGCTCGAAACTGACGGGTGTCAACGAGCGCGCGCAGGACGCGCCAATCAAACTTGCGGTATCGGTTGAGCCGGTGAAGCTCAGGCGATCGATATCTGGATGGGCAGCCAGCGCGGCTCCGGCTTCCTCGCCGATCCCTTGCACCACATTCAGTACCCCCGCAGGGACGCCGGCTTCGGCGGCAAGATCGGCCATCAAGGAGCAACTGAGCGGAGCCCATTCGGGCGGTTTCACCACCGCAGTGTCGCCCGCTGCCAGGCATGGACCCACCTTCCAGGTAGTCAGCATGAAAGGCCCGTTCCACGGGGTGATCAGCCCGGCGACGCCGGCCGGATCGTAGCGAACATGGTTAACCACTTCGGGCGAATCGATCGTCTCGTCGCTCACCTTGCGCGCCCGGTCGGCGAAAAACTGGATATTATGCGCCGCGCGAGGAACCATTCGCGCGGCGTTTCCAATCAGGAGCGAGCCGTTGTCCTCGGTTTCGACCGCGGCGATCTCTTTGACGTGGTCTTGGATGGCCTTGGCAAACCGGCTCAGGATCGGATGCCGCCCCTCCGGACCGAGAGCGGCCCACGCCGGGAAGGCGCGCCGAGCCGCTGCCACGGCCGAATCGATTTCTGCGGCTCCGGCCGCACTGACGTCCGCGAGATGCTTCCCGTCAATCGGCGAGCAGTTTGGAAATTTCTCTTTTGAGTCGACGCGCTTGCCGTCGATGTAGTGGGCGGTCGAGACCTCCACGCCAGCTACCTTGGTTGTATTAGCCATCTTCAATCTCCATTGGCGTTGTCGAACTATTCTCTGCGGGTGCCGGAGCTAACTCTGATCCAATCCTCGGACAAGTGATAGACAGAAGCTATCCCCAGATTTCCCTCGAAACCTCTACGATTCGGCGCAACTTTGCGTCTTGTTCCTCCGGGGTCAGCCTGTTGCCCGGCGAGGTGCTTGCGAAACCGCATTGGGGACTCAAGCCAAGCTGGTCGAGATCGATGTACTTGGTGGCGTCGTCGATGCGGCGCTTCAACTCGTCCTTGGTTTCGAGTCGCGCAAGCTTGCTCGACACGATGCCGAGCACGACCGATTTGTTCCGGGGCACAAAGCGCAGCGGCGCGAACGTGCCGGCACGAGCGGTGTCGTACTCAAGGAAATACGAGTCCACCTTGAGGCCGCTGAACAGCATCTCCGCGACGGGATCGTAGCCGCCCTCGGTCAGCCAACCGCTCTGATTGTTACCGCGACACAGATGCATGGTGACATGCAGTTCCGGTGGGCGGTCGGCTAATGCTCCGTTGATCAGATTGGGGAAGGTTTCGAACAGCAGTTGATCGACGTCCAGGCCGCCGCGTTTCATCTGTTCCACGCGTTTGGGGTCGCAGTACAGAGCGATCGGGACCTCGTCGAGCTGAACATATCGACATCCCGCCGCGGCGAGAGCACGCAACTCCTTTCGGTAGGCATCGACAATGTCAGCGCGCAGCTCAGCCAGGTCAGAATACACACCCTTCGCGATGTTCCTGCCGTCGGCGGAGTAGGCGATGGTGGGTGAGGGCATCGTCAGCTTGACGATACGCCGCGTCAGGGCCTGGAGAAATTTGAACTCGTCAACATGAATCGGTGCGGTCCACTTGAGGCGATCGTGAATCTTCAAGAGCGGAACGGCGATCTTGTTGCCGTCGTCGTCAACGAAGAACATCCGCTCGGTTTCGTAGTAGATGCTCCCGCCGCCCAGTCCGCGGCAGATGAAGTCGGCGTAGAAAACCCCGCGGCGATATTCGCCATCGGTGACTGCCTCGAGGCCAATCTCTTCCTGCCTCGCCACGACTTTGCGGATGAGCTCGTCTTCCAGCTTGCGCAGATCGGAAGCCGAGTTGCGGCCGGCCTCGCGGTCAGCGCGTGCCTTCAACAACTCGAGCGGTCTCAATAATGAACCGACGTGCTCGGCGCGAAATGGTGGATTGTGCGGTGCCGTGTTGGCCATTGGGCCACCTCCCATTTATCGGGCGACAGCGCGTTCGAAGCCCTGTTTAGCAATCGTAATGACTATAGTCAATTCCGACTCTGGTCAAATCTGCCTATTTGCGTACCCATTCGCCCGCAGAGCGAGGCAGGCCCATCACTTTCGGGGCGCTGCCCGCGTCCTCACCCGTGCAGAGCGGCACCAGACCGAGCACCTGGTTCACCAGCCGCTTTCCGCGCTCGCGCGGCGCCAACGTGTGCGCCAGCGCGTAGTTGCGCGCGCCGGACGCCAGGTAGAAGCGCTCGTAGAGTTCGTTGCGCCCGGCCAACGCCGTGCCGACGAAATCCCACGCGAGGCGGAAAATCCGCGCCCGATCGCGCGCGGATATGTCATTAGCTCCGCGCAGGAATTGATTGACCAGGTCACGCAGCGCGGGGTCATCGAATTGGTTCTCGGTCGGAGTTGCGAGCAGGTTGTGCGAGCCGATGAACTTGATGATTTCGCCAACCCGCGGAAACCAGCTTGGCAATGACGCGCGCAATGCCGCCAGCGGCCCGCCATTGGGAAACCACACACCATTGCCGTACTCGAAGGCTTCCGTTTCCGCGGCCCTGACCGCTGCGCGGGTCAACTCGGCATAGCTCCAAATCTCACCCAGCAACTGCGCGGTGGCGGGCGATTTGTCATTGATCATTTCCGCCATCAGGCAGCCCAGTCCGTACGCGAACTCCAGCTTGGTCTGCGCGCGAATCATGGTTTGCTGCATGACGTTGGGGTACCAGCCAGTGGTCATCACCGTGTTGTACGCCCGCGAGTTTGCGTTGATGAAAACCCGGTCGCGTGGCACCTCGACGTTGTCGAAAATCACGAACGCGTCCTGTTCGTCGAACCGGCTGGAAAGCGGGTGGTCGAAACGGCTGCCACTGAGCGTGCAACTGTCGCGGCAGAGAAATTTAAGCCCGGGCGTACTCACCGGAATACAAAAGGACAGCGCGTACGCATCGGCGCCGTCGGGCAGCGGCACTGCAGGATAGACGGCGATCTCGTCTGCAAACGGGGCCAGGGTTGCAAGGATGCGCGCACCTCGCACGAGGATGCCGTGATCGGTGTCGCTGACTTTGCGCAAAGCGACATCGTTGCCCGCCACCGGGGCATCGCCCCAGGATTTGTCGATGGTCGGCTGAACAATGGTGTGAGTCAGCGCGATGTCTTTGCGTGCGAGCAGCTTCTGGTAGGCGACCAGATTGCTCGCGCCTTGGTCATTGCCGTTGACCGCCCACTCGTCCGCGCGCCCTGCAAAGCCCGCATAGGTCACGTTCATGTAGTCCGGCGTTCGGCCCATAAGGCCGACCGTGAATTCTGCCGTGAGCTTGAGCGCTCGATGCCGCCGTTCGAGATCGGCCCTGGAGCGCGGAATCATGTGGCTTAGGTTGATCAGCTCGCCGGTTTCCGGATCCAGCATCAGGCAGACCTCGGCGGCCTTATGCTGGAGGTCGAAGACTTCCGCCAAGGTGGCCGCTGCGCCCGCTAGCTTGGGATGGGAGGTGATCTCGGTCACCAGTTCCCCGTCCACCCACACTTCGCGCGGACTTTTAAGTCCAGCGATAAACTCGTTCCCGGTGCGAGCAGGCATTGTGGTTTTCTCCTTATGGGCGCAGTCCCGAAAGGTGCAACTCCAGCGCGGAGCGCAGCGCCCGGTCGCGTTCCTCCGGAGTAATTCCGGCCGCCCCGAGCCACTCCAAAAGAATGCCGAAGTAGAGCGCGAACAGATTCTTGGCCAGCCGCAGCGACGGAATGCCGCGGCGCAATTCGCCACGCTCCTGCGCCCGCTCGATCATCACGGCCATCTGTCTGAACAAGTCCGACATGAAAGCCGCGCGTCCGTGCCGCGCATCATCGAGAAACGGCAGTTCCTTCACGAAGACGCGGGCGAGCCCGATGTTGCGTTCATGGTGCGCGATCAGCGCGCCGAAGATCCGTAGCAGCCCATCGATGAGGGACTCCTCCGCCAGGTTGTCGAGGGCCGCGTCCACCGCGCGCCCCGCCTCCTCGCGGAAAATCATCACTAGCAGGTCCTGCTTGCTGATTGCGTGCAGGAACACGGTGCCGATGCCGACATCGGCGGCGGTAGCGATTTCACGGGTCGTGGTGGCCTCGAACCCCTTGCGGGCGAACAGCGCGCGCGCGGCACGCTTGATCCGGTCTAGCTTGTCGCGCTTCTTGCGCTCCACCCGGCTCAGCGCGGGTGGTGGCGGGCGGCGGGATTTATCCGGGCGAGCGGCGCTGGGGCTGGTCGGCATCGATGAGCGCGCTCATTTCTGAGCGTGCTCATTGGTTAGCGTGGAACCACCTGGATGTCAAATCCACTGCGGCGCTACGCGACACCGCATCGATGAGCGACTGCCCGGTATCAGGGACTCAATCCGGCCGCCCGCCGCAGCATAGCGGGAATCTTAGCTGACTCATCGATCAGCACCTGCGCGAGCGAAATCGCCTCGGAGAGCTGGTTTGCCAGCGCGTGGCTTTCCACCGTGCTGCACAGGTTTGCGTAGTGTAGCGCTCCGATGGCTGCGGCGCTTTTCATAGCGTGTGCCGCGCGGCCCAGGGCGACCAGATCGCCCGCGTCGAGAGCCGACTTGAGCGCGGCGAGACGCTGAGGCAACTCGGACAGAAAGGCCTCCACCAGTTTGCGCAGCACATCGTCGCCCGTCGCCTTGGACAGCTCCTGGAGTTCTACGAGCGTCTGGGAGTCCAGCTCCGATTTCGACTGCGCCGCGTCATGCGCCGCGGCCGGCGGAGCAAATTTCTCCGCACGCTTCACGGCTTTTCCACTGTGGCCCGCGCCATTCAAATTTTCCGACCACGAAGCGAGCATGTCCCCCAGCGTCTGCAGGCGGACCGGCTTGCTCAGGAAATCATCCATTCCTGCCTCAAGGCATTGGTCCCGCTGTTCCTGTGTGGCGTTGGCGGTCATCGCGACTATCACCACATGGCGACCGCCGTTTTCGCGGCGGCGGATCTCGCGGGTCGCTTCGTAACCGTCCATCATCGGCATCTCGCAATCCATCAGCACCAGGTCGTAGTTTTGCCGCGAGAGCGCATCGAGTGCGGCCTGCGCGTTGCCAACGATGTCGCCCTGATAGCCGAGCACGCGGAGCTGTTCAGCGGCCAGTTCGCGATTTACCGGATTGTCTTCCACGACCAGGATTCGTTGCGCGTGATTGGAACGATTGGGTGCCTGGGTTGGACCGGCACGCCCGTTCGACAAGGTTGAATTGCCACTCGCGCGGGCTTCGGCCCGGGCGTTGGGTTCCCCGTCGGTAGACACGCGGGGGAACTCGACTTCATCATCGTCACTCGCCGTTTCGAAGCGTGCGGTGAAAGAGAAAGTGGATCCCAGGCCAGGTTCGCTTTCGAGCGTGATTTCACCCCCCATCTGCCGCGCGAGTTGCGCCGAGATGACCAGGCCCAGTCCGGTACCGCCGTAGCGCCGCGCGGTTGAACTCTCCGCCTGCACGAACGGTTCGAACAGGCGTGGCTGGATTTCCCGCGCGATTCCGATGCCGCTATCTCTCACCTCGAACCTGATCGATTGTTCTTGCGCGGAGTCGTCGTCTTTGAGGACGCTGATCGTTACCGCGCCCTGCGAGGTGAACTTGATCGCGTTAGAGATTAGGTTGTTCAGGATTTGACGCAGGCGATTGGGGTCGCCCTTTAACCGCGGCGGCAGGGTCTCGTGTAGATGAAGGTTCAGCGCGATACCTTTTCGCGCCGCTGCTTCCTGGAACGCGGCGACGGTGGTCCTTGCCAATTCGCGCAGGTCGAACACGATTTTCTCGAGCACCACACGCCCCGCAGAGAGTTTGGTGAAGTCCAGGATGTCGTTGACGATCGCCATCAGGAGTTTGCTGCTCGATTCGATGATCGCCGCGCGCTCGCGCTGTTCAGGATTGAGATCGGTAAGCTGCAGCAGTTCCGCCATCCCGACGATCGCGTTGAGCGGGGTACGAATTTCATGGCTCATGTTGGCGAGAAACGTCGCGCGGGTCTGCGCCGCTTCGATTGCTAGGTCGCGGGCACGTTGCAGTTCATCGTGCAGCCGTTTGTGTTCGGTATTGTCGCGGGCGGTCAGGGCGTAGCCCTCGATGCGGCCCGGGACGGTTCGGATTGCCGATGCCGATATGACGATGTCAACCGGTGTGCCATCCTTGCGGATGACGCGGGTCTCGAAGTTCTCGACGGTTTTGCCGGCCCTGAGCAATTCGGCCACTTTCTGAGGTTCGCCGCGGCGATCTTCGGGAATCGAGAGCGCAATTGACCTACCAATGACGCTTTCGCTTCGATACCCGAATAGGCGCTCCGCACCGGCGTTCCAGCTGGTGACGATCCCTTGCGGAGAAATGCTCATCACCGCGTCCGGAACGAAACTGGCCACCGACGCGAACAGTGCACGCTCGATCTTTGCGTCGTATCGACCGGTAACGTCGCGCAAGACCAACAGCGCTCCCTGAATGGTGCCATCCGGACCCGTAACCGGGCGTACCGATGCGTCGATCCAGCGCTCACGTCCGGTTATGCGTTCGCGCACGCGCAGTTCAAATCCCTCGATCACCTCCCCGGACAAGGCGCGCGCAACGAACATCTGATCAGGAGTAAGAGGGGTAGTCGAGCCGGCCGCGAACAGCTCGTACTCGCTCAACCAATCCGACGGTCTGAGCACGTCCGCTCGCAAATCGCGCTTGGCTGCTGGGTTCATCATCACCGGTTGCAAGTCCTTGTCGACCATCACGACCGCGTCCGGCAGGCTGTTGAGAATCGATTCGAGCAATCCGTTCTGCGTGGCTAGCGCGGCGCTCCGCTCACGCACCCGTTCCTCGAGCGTCGCGTTGACCTGTTCCAGCTCCCGGCCACTGAGTTCCAGCGCGCCCGTGCTGCGCCGATAGCGGGAGAGCAGAAACCCGGCGGAGGCGCCCATCAGAATCAGCCAGAGGACGACGACGCTCCCGCCTGCTGTGATGACCACGATGCGCCGACGGGAGGCATCGCGGGCCTGCCGCGAACCCGCCGCGAGCATCTGTTCTTCTCTCTCATCCATCCGGACCAGGCCGCGGCGCACGTTTTCCACTTCCGCGCGAAGGTCCGCAAATTTAGGTGAATTTATGATTGTCTGCCGATCGTGCTCTGCGGCCATGCGTTTCAGATCGGCAGCTGTTTGGTCCAGCTTGGCTAACGAATCTTCGATCCCACGCACGCGCGCGACTTGTAAGCGGTCGTCGGCGACCAGAGCACGCAGCTGAGCCAGGTACTCGCGGATTTTTACGAAAGCGATTTGGAACTGGTCGAACAGCATCGGGTTGCCGTCCCGCCAATAGGAATCCACGGCATCCAGCACGTTCTGCTGCTGCTCGCGCGCCTGTTCGATGGACTGGATTACGAGTTCGGATTGAGAAACCCAGCGGGCGCCCTCAACGTAGTCGTCGTTGATGCGATAGGCGGCCCAGACGCCTATCACTACAGCGAGAATTGCTATGCCAAAACCGATCCATAAAAGCTCAATCGCCGGGCCGGGGACCGGGGCTTGTTTCAAGCGCCCTGCATCGGGTGGTGAAGAAGGATTCATTCGGGCACGTGCCGCTATCTGCGCTGATCAGCGGAGACCGTCGCAGACAAACAGATCGCGGCTTAAGCTAGTGCAGACTAGCATGCCGCCGCATATAGGCTGAAACTTCGTCAGGAAAGCGAAGTCAGCAAAAATAACCGGCGGCGAGCAAGAATTCAGGAACTTGATCCCCACCAGGAATCGTAGGAGTGCCACCCGGATTCGCCGGAGGAGTTAACGAAATTCGTCACCATGTATCCGTCGGGAAGCAAGAGATCCACGACTGGCTGTTCCTGCCCCAGACCATAGGCGGGTTCCGGACTTCGTAACGACGCGTTGGCAATGGCCGAGCCGGCCGGCGGGGGTTGCGCAATCGAAGCCCGCGGGCTCCATATCGACGGGTAGCGCCAGGTGAAAACCGCTACTAGCGAGATACCCAGCACCGCGGTCGTGGCCAGCGCCCTGCGACGGATCGATCGCCGGCGCTCGATTTTTTCAACTCGTCCGACTACCCGCTCGGCGAAATCCGCCGGCAGCCGAATCCGACGATTCGCGCGCGAAACGTTCGAGGTCATGCTTCGATCTCTTTAAGCAATTTACGCAGGCGCGCCCGCGCGCGGAACAGGCGCGTGCCCACCGCAGAGACGCTGCTGTTGGTTATTTCCGCCAGTTCTTCGTACGACCAATCGCGTTCGCGCAGGAGTCCGATGAGCTCGCGCTGCTCCGCCGGCAATTGCGGCAGCGCTGCTTCGAATGCACTGGTTCGGCTACCTTCCTCGGGCTCCTCGACCGACACCTGTTCATGCTCACGGGTGAACGGCACGAAGATGCGCCGCCATCTGAGCCGCCGCAGGTGATCGATGCACACGTTACGCGCGATTCGGAACAGCCATGGCTCAAAAATCTCAGGTGATCGAAGCTTGGGCAATGCGAAGGCCATTTTTACAAAGGCCGTCTGGCACAGGTCTTCGTAATCGCTTTCCCGTCCGACTATCGAGATGATGAACCCTGCGACGCGGTCTTGGTAATGACGGATCACTTCCTCCAGCGCGCGCCGATCTCCCTCTCGCGAAGCTTCGATCTGCGCACGCAGCAAAGCGAAGTCGGCCCGATCCGGAGGTCTTAAGTCGTTGCGCGCTCGCGACGCAGCGCGTGGCGCGCGCCCGCGAAAAGGATGCGCTGCAGCCCCGGGAAAGTGACCTTCTGCGGCCTGCGCCCGGGGAAGAATTTCTACTCGACGATGTTCCGCTTGCGCCATCAGCGTTTGGGAACCACCCGCGGCAATGGACCTTGCATAAGCTTTTCGATTTGCGCGTTGATGGCGACCACCTGCTGATGAAATTGGTTCATCTTGGTCAGCTGCTGCGGGGTGAGCAAGGCGCGAACCCGCAGAGCGGTAGTCACCCACTGCTGCTGCATCTGCTGGTCAATGCGCCCCGCCCGCTGTGCAAACGGCGCCAGGTCGGCGTCGCTCACCGGACCCGTTCCCAAAAGCATATTGGCAATTTGCTCATGGATCGAGCGCAACTCTTTCATGGGCTCCTCGGATTGTTCGCGTCCCGAAGCCATGATCTGGTTCATCTTATTCTGCTGCTCGGGGGTCAGATCTGCCACTCGCAGCGCCATCATGAACGGTGGCGGCAGCACCGGCCCTGCAGAAGGAGTCGACGAGCCGGCGGGAAATCCTGGCGCACCCTGTGCTCGACAGGTTACTGGAAAGCTGCACGCAAAGACCAACACCGACAGCAGCAGGAGCTTTTTTGCGACCATTCTTGTAGGGTTTTCCTCGTCCGCTCGCGTTTTCGACACTTAAGACGAACCGGGGTTGCGAAAATTACCGAACTATTTACCCCATGGTCAGAAGAATCTACCGAGAAAGGAGACAACCGTGGAATACCGAAATCTGGGAGATTCGGGGCTGAAGATCTCCCTTGCTGGGCTTGGCTGCAACAACTTCGGCATGCGCTGTGATGGCGAACAGACCCGCGCCGTGGTCCATCGCGCGCTCGAAGAGGGAGTCACCTTCTTCGACACCGCCGACATTTATGGAAATCGCGGTGGTTCCGAGGAGCTGCTCGGCAAGGCGCTCGGGAAACGGCGGCGCGAAGTGGTAGTGGCAACCAAGTTCGGGATGCCGATGGGCGCCGGGCCCTATGAGCGCGGAGCATCGCGCCGTTACATTATGGCGGCTGCCGAGGCCAGCCTGAGGCGTTTAGACACTGACTATCTGGACGTCTACCAACTGCATCAGCCGGACCCCGACACCCCGCAGGAGGAGACGCTCGCCGCGCTCGATGATCTCGTGCGCGCCGGAAAAGTGCGCTACCTGGGCAACAGCAACTTCAGCGGGTGGCAGGTTGCCGACGCGGACTGGATTTCACGCACCCGCAGCCTTGCCCCCTACGTGTCGGCGCAGAATCAATACAACCTCCTCGATCGCAGAATCGAGCGCGATCTGTTGCCGGCCTGCCAAAAATTCGGACTCGGAATGCTTCCCTACTTTCCACTGGCCAGCGGATTCCTGACCGGCAAGTATCGCCGTGGCGCGGAGGCGCCGAAGGGGACCCGGCTTGCGGTGATGCAACCGATGGCCAAGCAGGTGATGACCGAGCAGAACTTCGCGACCTTGGAGCGACTTGAGGAATTCGCGCGCGGACGCGGTCACGCGCTGGTCGAGCTCGCGATGAGTTGGCTCGCGTGCCAGCCGGTGGTATCAAGCGTTATCAGCGGCGCCACCCGACCCGAGCAAGTGACGGAAAACGTTAAGGCGTGCGGATGGAAGCTGACCCACGAGGAAATGAAGGAAGTCGACGCCATCACCCGCCACTAGACGGTCCGACGCCCCTGTGAACCGCGCGTAATCTGTGCCCTTGACAGTGGAAGGCGAACGGGTTTACAAGTAAGGCATCGTGCCTTCCAAAGATACTTTTGTCCAGCCCAGCCCGTTCGGCAGCTACCTGCGTCAGGCGCGGGTCGCGAGCGGACTCAGCCTGCGCCAGGTGGCGAGCGCGCTAAAAATCTCGCACGTCTACCTGGGCGAAGTTGAGCGCGGAGTGCGGGGTCCCCTGCGGCAGGAGCATTGGGATGGGTTGCTAAAGGCGATTCCCACGCTCACACGGGTGGAATTGGAGCGTCACGCGGCTGCCAGTCGGCCGCTGGCGATGGACATTTCCGATGCGCCCCCTCGCTACCAGGACCTGGCGATGGCGCTCGCGCGGCGTTTAAAGAATCGCGATCTCACGGTCGGGCAGATCTCGCGTCTGCTTAAGGTGCTCAGGGCGGACGATGAGTGACTTCTTCGGCGAGACGGTGATCGCAATGCCCCCGCTGTCGCTCGAGTACCTCGAGGCGTTGGGAGAGACCGTGGTGAGCACCTTCCAACCAGAGGCGCTGTTCACGCCGCAGCCGATCAAGGTTCGTGAATGGATCGATGACTTGCTTCCGCGCTTCGGCATTCACGTGATGCCCGCCAGTTATGAAGAACTCGGCGAACGCGTAGCCGTGACGTATGCAGCCGCGGACGCGGAGAGCGAGATTCTGGTGAGTCCGTGGATTTACGAGAACCTGGCCGACGAGGAGCGACCTCACTTTGCGCGCTCGACGGTGATTCACGAGCTGGCCCACGCGATCCTGCATGTACCGCTGCTGCGCAACCGGTCCGATGGTTCCGGCGAACTGACTACACGCCTGGATCGCCGCCGGCTTGCCGAGGCTAGTGATCCGGAATGGCAGGCATGGGCGTTGGCCGGTGCGATCCTGATGCCACGCCGGACCATCGCGATGCTGCCCGACCGATCGCCCCGTTGGGTGGCCGACGTCTTTTTTGTAAGCCAAAAGTTCGCCGAAGTGCGGCTTGAACGCCTTGCGGTTTTGAGTGGCCAGGATACCTCGGGCGTTGCGAAGTGAGGGAGGACGGGTTGGGGCGCAATCGCGCAGACTGGCTAATCTAATCCGGTTGGAACCGACAAATCAGAGAGGAGTAATGGGATGGTCTCGTGGTCACAGTTCGAAGCTGGAGCGCCGCAGATCGCTGACGCGGGACGCAAACTAATCCATCAGCACGGCATCGGGCTCGCGTATCTGGCCAGCCTGCGCAAAGATGGCGCGCCACGCTTGCATCCAATTTGTCCGACCGTGTTCGAAGGCGGTCTCTACGCGCTCATCGGCCCGACCCATAAACGGCGCGACCTGCTTCGCGACGGGCGCTTCGCCCTGCACAGCTTTCCCTGCCCCGAGGTGGACGATGAGTTCCTGGTGATGGGCCGGGCCCGGATGATCGATGACGAAAGTCTCCGCTCACGCGTGCTCGCCGACCTCAAGTCAAAAGGGATGACCTCGACCGAGGACGAGTTGCTGTTTGAATTCCAGATCGACCGCGCGATGCATGCGGCCTATAACGGTCCGCACGGGACCTGGCCTCCGAAGTATGCGGTGTGGACCGAACGGTAACTAGCTACCATGCGTTACGCGATCGGATTTCCCATCGCGGGTCCCCTGGGCGGCGATCCCCGTTCCGTCGCTGAACTTGCCCGGATCGCGGAGCAGGCGGGATGGGACGCGGTTCTTCTGGAGGACTATCTGGTTCATCACATTGCGCCCGGCCGGATTGCGGTCTCCGATCCGTGGATCGCGCTGGCCGCCGCGGCGGTAAAAACGACGCGCATCAAGCTTGGGCTTACAGTGGTCGCGCTACCACGCCGGCGTCCCTGGAAAGTCGCGCGCGAAGCGGTCTCGCTGGATTATCTCTCCGGTGGCCGGATGATTTTGGGGGTAGGCATCGGCGACATCAATGATCACGGGTTTGCCCGCGTCGGCGAGGAGACCGATGCGAAGGCGCGCGGTGCGATGCTCGATGAAGCACTCGAGGTGATCACCGGTTTGTGGAGCGGACAGCCGTTCAGCTACCAAGGCCGCTTTTACAAAATCAAGGACCTTACTTTCCTCCCGGTCCCTTTGCAGCAGCCTCGCATTCCAATCTGGATCGGCGGTGCATGGCCTCATCAAGCTCCGGTTCGGCGCGCCGCGCGCTGGGACGGCCTGGCGGTCTACAGAGTTTATCCGGATGGATCTTCAGGCCCGGTCTCGGCGGACGAGGTTCGGGCGATCGCCGCAATTTTACAAGGCAGCCGTTCCTTGAATGAGCCATTCGATCTGGTTGCGGGTGGCTACGCTCGAAGCATAGACCCCGGCAAGGCGCGCGACCTGATGAGGCAGGCCGCGGCAGCCGGAGCGACCTGGTGGAACGAATACGCAATCGGCGCGCCCGCCGCGATTCGGGCGCATATTGAATCGGGCCCTCTGCGTATCGACTAGGAGGTCCTACGGGCAGCGTAGGGCCACCAGCTCCCGAACACCGGGTCGGGATTTCCAGCCGCTTGCGGATCCGGACCCACTTGATCCGGCCTCTTTTCCCCCACCGCGCTCACGCCAGCCAGGGATGTGCGCAAACGACGATTGAAGCCTTCTGCTCGGAGTGCCGTCTAAACTATCGGGGCGTTACACCATCGTGCTTGTGTGATGGCGCGGCAAATAGGAAGATCGAATCAAAGCCCTGGTTTGATGAGAGCATGAAGCCAATATGCTAATAGACCGAAGGCATCTGCGGTTCGCTACTTTGTTCGCGGTTCTCGTGGCGGCTGCGGTGTTCGTCGGGCCGGGCGGGCCTTGGGCCGGGCAAGGTTCGAGCCCTCCGTCCCTGGTTATTCCGGGCAATCAAGGGTCACAAAGCTCGACGCTGGAACTGCCGACGACACCCTCCCATCAGGGTGGCGCGCTGAATATCACGCCCACCGTTCCCGGACCTCAGCAGGGACAGGAACTGACCATTCCGACCCCGCAGCTGCGGGAGCAGCCCGGCTACGCGCAGGTCACCGTGACGGTTACCGATTCCAACGGAAGCTACGTCACCGGCCTTCAGAAGGATGACTTCAAGCTCTACCTCGATGGACAGCAGCGTCCAATAGAATTCTTCCGGCAGGACCTGAATACTCCGGTCTCGATCGGGATACTGGTGGACACCTCGGGAAGCATGCAACCGAAGATTCCCCAGGCGCGGCTTGCGATCGCGGATTTTCTCGACGCCTTGAACCCGCACGACGACGTGTTTCTTTTCGCTTTTTCAAGCCGTCCCTATCTGTTGCAACCCTTCACCACCGATCACGAGCGCGTAGCCAACAAGCTCATGATCCTTTACGCGAATGGCCAGACCGCTCTGTTCGATGCAATTATCCAGGGACTGCGGATGGTCATGACCGGGCGCTATGACAAGCGTGCGTTGCTGGTGGTCACCGACGGCATGGACAACACCAGCCGCGCGCAGGTGGATGAAGTCATCACGCTCGCCAAAAAAATGGGCGTGCTCGTGTACTCGATCGGAATCGGCGATCCAAATGCCAAAGAGCTGCCCAGCATCGTGATTGGACCCTTCGCGATCGGCGGCGGCGGCATCGAGCGGGTCGACGCCCAGACCCTGCACACTCTTTCGACCGAAACCGGCGCCAAAACCTACGTCATACGCCAGGTCGGTGACGGCGCCGCGCTGAGGAAGGCCTGCCAGCAGATCAGTCTTGAACTACGCGAGCAGTATACCTTGGGATTCGTCGCTCCGGATGCGAGTGCCGGAGGCTATCGCGGCGTGCGCGTCGACTCCACAACACATCCCGATGACACCGTACGCGTGCGCAAAGGCGTGGAAGTTGGAGGCCCCGCGGCATACGCCGCCGGACCGCCGGGCGCGCCGGTTCCCTAGCGCTCTCCCGAAAACGCCTGCCTCACGGGTGGAGGAATCAATCCAGCTTGCGCTTGCCGTAGTACGGCAGCGTGGTGCCCTCCGCCGGTTTCTCTAGAGCGGGCTCCTCTTTTCGGGGCCGCGCCGACGCCGCACTATAGAGCGCCAGTGTCCCTGGCTCGATCACATCTGGATCGGTGACGATGTTGACACACGCGACGCGGCCGCACCCAAGGGCGCGCTTCATCGCGGGCGCTATCTCTTCGGCGCGTTCGACCAGTTCGCCATGCGCGCCCAGTCCTTCTGCCGCGCGCTCGTAGTGCACCATCCCAAGCTCGGTTGCCATGTGCTGGCCCTTGCCCCACATGAGTTCCTGCCCGTGCTTTGACATGCCCCATTGCTTGTCGTTATTGACCACCACGGTAATCGGCAGATTGTTTTTGGCCGCGGTGTGAAATTCTGAAAAGTTGAGGCCCGCCGATCCGTCGCCGACGATGCAGAACACCTGCTCATCCGGATGTGCGGCCTTGGCCGCCATCGCAAAGGGAAGTCCTACGCCCAGACACCCCAGGTATCCATGGCTGAGAAAGCGCCCGGGGTGCCGCGCGGTCCACGCATTCCCCATCCACGCCGCGGTCTCACCACCATCGGCGACCACGATCGCGTTCGGGTCGAGCAGTTTCGCAATTTCGTGCGCCATGCGGGCGGGATGAATCGGTCCGGCCGCGGGCTTCAGCGCTTCATCAAAACGATGCTGTCCCCCGTTGCGGACGGCGCGGAGCCGTTCGCGCCATTCAGAATGCTCGTCGAACTTCTGTCCCTTTATCGCGTCGATCGCGTCGCGAAGGAACTCTCCGCAGTCGGCCACAATGCCGAGCTCGATATCGCGATTGCGCCCGATTTCCTCCGGCTCGATATCGACCTGAACCACGCGCGCGTCGGCGGGAATTACCGAGTTCCGGCCGCCGGTAAAAAGTCCGATTCGGGTGCCAAGCATGAGGACCAAATCGGCGCTGCCCCCGGTCTTGGCGTGAACCCCCGGGTGGATGGCGCCGAACCCGCCGAACGAGAGCCTGTGATCTTCAGGAATGGAACCACGCGCTTTGGAGTTGGTCATCACCGGAGTGTGCGTGAGTTCCGCAAACTGGACTAGTTCTTCGGCCGCCTGCGAGAACCAGACTCCGCCCCCCGCGAAGATGGCGGGGCGCTTGGCTTCCTTGAGCCAATCGAGAGCTTGGCGTAGCGCTGCGCGCGAAGGACCGGGCACGGATTGCGGGCGGTACTTTTCCGGAAACTTTACGATTTCTTCCTCGCTGCGCGAGAAGAGCACGTCGATCGGAAGCTCGAGAAACACTGGTCCCGGCCGTCCTGAGATCGCATGGCGGAACGCGGCCGCGACGTATTCGGGAATTCGATCGGTGTGAGTTACCGAACGCGCCCACTTGGTGATGGGACGCATGATTCCCATCTGGTCCACCGCCTGGAGCGGCAGGCGGTCATCGTCGGAAAGAGGACTGCGTCCGCCGATCAGTATCATCGGAATCGAGTCCATGAATGCATTGGCCACGCCGGTGACGGCGTCGGTGACGCCGGGGCCCGCGGTGACGATGGCGACCCCCGGGCGGCCGGTCGTGCGCGCCCAACCGTCAGCCATATGCGCGGCCGCCTGTTCGTGACGAGTGTCGATCACGCGGAAGCCATGGCGCATGCAAGCAGCGTAAATCGCATCTAGATGTCCACCATGGAGCGTAAAAACTTCGTGAACTCCTTCGCGCTCCAGGGCGCGGACGATCATTTCCCCGCCATCGATTTTTGCCATGATGTTTACCTCCGCTCCGCAGTGATTTTAGGTCGGTGTCGTTGAGACCGGCAAACGCGCCTTTGATAAAGGTTCGCTGAAGGACGACCTACTCCTGATCGGAAGAGCACGACGCAAATACGAAAAGCGAGGCGGCTCAGAACTATTTCGGGAGAGATGGCGCCTCGTGCCGGTCCGCTTCGGATTGCTCGGGAAGACCGGTCTATTGGCTGGCCAGCTCAGGGCGGACCAGTTCGCCGTCGTGCGCGGCCTGGCCCAGGTTGATAGCGACCATTTCGTTACCCTCAAGTCCGTGGACGACCTGGCAGTGGATACCGTCGTCCTGTCCCAGTGCCACTTCGGCCAAGCGGATGCGGTTGTCCTTGACGGTCGGCACGTAGACCTTGCCATTGCTGAACACGAGCGCGTCATCGGGAACCAGGAGAGTTCCGGACGAGCCAGTGACGGCGATCTCGACGTGCGCGTACATGCCGGGGAGCAGGAGCAGATCATCGTTGGGGAGATCGACTTCGACCAGCATTGTGCGCGAGTCGTTCATCAAGGCTTCGGGATGCCGGGTGACGGCACCGCTGAAAGTCCGTCCTGGGAGTTGACTCACGGTGATACTTGCGGGATTACCGTCCCTGACAAATGCAGCGTCATCCTGCGGCATGTGCACGTAAACTCGCAGCGGTTTCAGGGTGGCCATCCGAAAGATTGCCTGCTCGCTGTCCTGGGCGGTCGCCATCGCGACCAAAGCCCCCGGGTCAAGGTGCCGCTCGGTTATGATGCCGTCGTATGGCGAGAGTACGCGTTCATACGCCTTTTGTGCGAGCAGCGACTTCCACTTGGCCTCAGCCGACAGCAGGGTCGCGTGCGACTCATCGGCCTGCTCCTGAGGCATCACGTGCTGCGCCGCCAGGTTTTGGTAGCGGCCGTCGGTGAGCCCCGCGATTCGGTAAGCGGCCTGGGCGTCGGCCACCTGTTGGTCGAGTTCCGGTGAAACGAGCACCGCCAGCAGCTGGTCTTTCTTGACCCGCGCGCCCTTGTCGACCAGGACGGTTTTGATGTAGCCGGAGACCTTCGGGTAGATCGGGCTTTCGAAAAAGCCGTGCACATCGGCCGGAAAGGTGAGACTTCGGTTGAGCGCCACCTGCTGCACCGGCACGGTCAGAACCAACGGGCCGCGCCGCTCCTCTTGTTCCAGCGCGCTGGTCTGGCGGCGAATCCACACTTCGCGTGCGAGTACCAGACCGGCCAACGCGACCAGGACCACGACCACGGACGCAAACCAGCCGAAGTAGAAGAGGGCGCCCGAACCGGGTTGAGTGTGACCGGTAGTTTCGCTCATAGTCGCCTTCCGTCGTCCGCCTCAGTCCTTCTCTGCCTGCTCGACCATGGCGCCGATTATGGCGTCGCGTTCGCGCTTCCCGAGGTGTTTGCCGGTAAACAGCGAGTATACCGCAGGTACCACGAACAGGGTCATCGCGGTCGCCGCGATTAATCCTCCGATCACCGCGCGCCCAAGCGGCGCGTTCTGCTCGCCGCCCGCGCCTAGCGCCAGCGACATCGGTAGCATGCCGAGAATCATCGCCAGCGCTGTCATCAAGACCGGACGCATCCGCACCGTCGCGGCCTCGATGGCCGCCTCCATCGCATTCTTGCCCTGACTGCGCAAATCGTCAGCGAAGGTAATCAGCAGATTTCCGTTAGCGACTCCAACCCCCACCGCCATGATCGTTCCCATCAACGATTCGACGTTCAGCGTGGTCCGGGTGGCGATCAGCATCCACAGCACCCCGGCCAGCGCGCCCGGGACTGCCATCATGATGATGAATGGGTCGAGCCAGGACTGGAAATTCGTTGCCATCAGCAGGTAAACGAGCACGATCGCCAGCAGCAGCCCTGCACCCATGCTTCCGAACGAGGCATGCATTGCTTCGCTCTGCCCGAGGATCTTCACGGTGGTACCGCGCGGCACGTCCTTGAGTTCGTCGACCTTGCGCTGGACGGCGGCGCTCACGCTGCCGAGGTCGCGGCCTTCCACGTCGCAGTTGACGTCCAGAACCCGCTGCACGGTGTAGTGATTGATCCCCTGCGCCTGTACCTCGTGGCGGATGTTTGCGAGGTTGGCAAGAAACTGCGGCGCGGGCGGGGCGCCGTCGACTATCGATGGAGTCAGCGGGGTACGACCGATGGCCTGGATCGAGTCGACGATATGCTGCGGTGTCTGGACCGATACCGAATAATTCACACCGCTGCGCAGATCGAGCCACTGATTCGGTGCGATGACCGAGCTCGAACTCAGCGAGGTCAGCACACTGGTGGTGACATCATGCTGTGTAAGGCCGAGCTCGAGCGCCTTGTCCCGGTCGACCTGCACGCGGAGGGTCGGGTAGTCCAATACCTGTGCTATCCGGGTGTTGGCAGCGCCGGGGATGGTCTCAATTTCATTCTTGAGCTTCCCGGCGAGGGCAAAGGATGCATTGAGATCGCGGCCGGTGATTTGAACATCAATCGGCGCGGAAAGGCCGAAGCTCAGCACCTGGCTCACGATGTCGGCGGCTTGTGGATAAATGATCAACTGGGGAAACTTGGCGCGCACCCGGTCCAGGATGGCCCTGGTGTATTTGCCGCTGGGGGCGTGATTCTCGCTCAATTGTATCTGCAGGTCCGCATCCTGCGGACCCAGCGTATCGGTCTGGTAGAACAGCAACGCCCAGTACACCGGCAACCCGACGTGATCGGTCATCAGCTTGAGCTGATCTGGCGGGATGATGCTGCGAATCTCGTTTTCGACCTTGTCCAGGATTCGCGAACTCTCTTCCAGCCGGGTACCGACCGGGACCCGAACGTGGAGCCGAATCATGCCGCTGTCGACGGTCGGAAAGAAATCCTCGCCCACGATCCGTAACAACACCATCGAAGCGAGCACCAAGATGGAAATGCATCCAAGCGTGAACCCGCGATGCGCCATGACACTCATCAGCCCGCGCCGATAGCGTTCGCGCATCCGCTCGAAGCCCTGTTCGAAGCGGGTGGTCAGAGTGCCGAGAAGGCCCCCCGCCCGGTTTTCGTGATGCTCTTCGGTGAGCAGATGTAGCGCCATGCTGGGCACCAAGGTGCGCGAGAGCAGGTACGAGGCGAGCATCGCGTACACCACCGCCAGAGCGAGCGGGGTGAACAGGAACCGGGCCACGCCGGTGAGAGCGACGACCGGAGAGAACACGATGCAGATCGACAGCGTTCCAATGAACGCGGGAACCGCGATCTGCCGGGCGCCGTCGAGAATCGCAACGCCGAGCGGTTTGCCCATGGCGTGATTGCGATGAATGTTTTCCACTTCCACGGTCGCGTCATCGACCAGCATTCCCACCGCCAGCGAGAGTCCGCCGAGCGTCATCAGGTTGATCGTCTGTCCAGAAAGCTTGAGTCCGACAATCGACGTCAGGATGGCCAGTGGGATCGAAGTGATGACGATAATCGTGCTGCGCCAGGAGCCCAGGAACAGCAGCGTCATCAGGCCGACCAACGCTGCAGCCAGGGTTCCTTCCTGGAGCACGTCGCGCAGGGCGCGCCGGACGAACACCGACTGGTCGAATGCTAGCTCCGCCGTAAGCCCGGGCGGGGCGATCGCCATCATCGGAGCGAGCGCCTGCCGGACCGCATCGACCACGGTAAGCGTGGACGCGGAGGGGTGTTTCAGGATGAGCCGGTAGGTAGAGAGCTTTCCGTTAACGCGTACGATGTCGTTCTGGACGGCATGGCTGTCGCTAACCTTAGCGACATCGCCGATATAAACCGGCGCACCATTGAGTTCCCTGATCGGGAGGCGGTTGAGGTCATCGACGGTGGAGGGGCTGCCGTTGAGCACCACGTTATATTCAACGTTGCCGATCTTGGCGGTGCCGCCGGGAATGATGACATTCTGATTCAGCAGCGCGGTGACCACATCCTGCGGCGACACTCCGCGCGCGTACATTCGCGACGGGTCGATATTCACCATCACCGAGCGTGAAGTTCCGCCGAAAGGGGCCGGGGAGGAGAGGCCGGGAATGGTGAACAGGAACAGGCCGGCGAAGTTGAACCCGAAGTCGTAAAGCTGTCGCTGCGACAAGGTGTCGCTCGAAAACACGAGAAACGCGATCGGCACGTTGGTCGCGTTGTAGTCGATGACGCTCGGCGGGCTGATTCCAGGTGGCAGGATATTTTTGATCGCTTCGCAGACCGCGGCGAGCTGCGCGATCGCCAGTCCGGTATCCGACCCGCTCTGGAAATAGAATTTCAGGAGACCGATGCCGTTGTACGAGATCGACTCGATGTGATCGACCCCGTTGACCGTCGTCGAAGCCGCGCGCTCGCTGATGTTGACGACGCGCTGTTCCATTTCCTCGGCAGACAGTCCGGGGTAGTTCCAGACCATGTTCACGAGTGGCATATCGATGGCGGGGAAGATGTCGAAGTTCATTCGGCCCAGTGACACGATGCCGAGCAGCAGCATCAGGGCCGACATCACTGCGACCGTGACCGGTCGACGCAGGGCTAGTTGGACGATCCACATTAGACGCGCGCTCCTGGGCTCGCGTACCGGCGCGACGCTTTGCGCCGGCCTTCGAAGACCGGCGGCGCCACGGGCTTGAGATGGCGAATCATGGCCCGGACAAATGCGGTCCACCGTGCCTGGAAGCGCGAATCTCCGGGCGACGCGCCGGTTATCAGCCTGGTGAGCTGCGGAAAAGCAAGCGGGAAGGTGGTAAGCGCCATGTTGGAAAGCAGTAACAGGCGTGGATCCAGATCCGAGGGCAACTGGCGCGTACGTTGGAACCCGGCAAACTGATCGATTGCACGGTCGTAACAGCGCTTGCGCTGCGAGCGCGCGATCATTCGGGTCGCGGTCGCGTCCAGGGCCTCCCACTCCATCAGGCGCACCCAGGCCCGATCGCGGCATCCGAACTGAAACCAGAACGCGGTTGACTCCTCGGGCGCTGTGTAGGTGGCGAGGTCCAGTTGTGCGGCGCGCAGGGCAAACCGCCTGCGCATCACCTCGCGATAAAGTTCGTTCTTCGCGCCGAAATAGCTGTAGAGCATGCGCTTGTTGATCCGCGCACGCTGCGCGATGCGGTCGACCCGCGCGCCTGCCAAGCCACGTTCCGAGAACTCACGCAGGGCAGCCGCCAGAATTCTCTCTCGGCTGCGAGCGGAGTCGCGCTTGAAAGGAGTCGTCGGCCGTCTGCGCGCCATGACTGACACTCCACGTCGCCGCGAGACCATAAACCCGCGGGCTGTAACTGATTGGTTACTTGTAGGCCAGGAAGCGCAAGGAGTCAAAGGAATGAGCGGAGGGACCGTGGACGCTGAAATTCCGGGAACGATCCTAGTCCCCTCGGCGTGTGTGCAACCGGTCCCTCGGCGGTGCCAGTTCCTGCTTCCCGAGCGAGGGAGTCTTGAGAACCCGTGGAATTTAGGGTGCCTGCGAAGTGTTCGAGTTACCCCTTGTTTTGAACGGAGACTGAAACACGCGCGCCGGGTCGGAGGTCAGGTTCAGGAATTTTATTTCGGCGAAGTCGCCGGCGATCTGAATTCCAAAAAAAGTTGCGTTATCGATTCGGATCCGTCGAAAGTTTTCGAGGCCCAGCCTCATGAAGTAGCACAGCACGGTGCGAATGATATCCCCGTGCGACACGAACAGAACGCGTTTGCCCCGATTGGCGGCAATCGTGTGACGGACCGCATCGACGCCTCGCGCCTGCACGTGGTACATGGTCTCGCCGCCCGGGGTGGGCTCATCGAGGGGGCGCTCGCGGTAGTGGATGTAGTGCGCGTCCCTTAGCAGATCGTCATAGACCATGCCTTCCCAGCGGCCGTACTCGACCTCGGACAGACGCGGATCCTCGATGATCTCGGCGATGCCGACTCCGTGACCGATAATCTCGGCCGACTGACGCGCGCGGGCCAGGGGGCTGGACACAATCAGGTTCGGGGCGAGTTCACGGGCGAGAGGGATAGCCGACTCCACCTGGCGTCGACCTGCTTCGTCGAGCTCGATGGGACTCTTGCCCATCACGCGACCTTCGCGGTTCCATGGTGTCTCGCCGTGGCGCATCAAAAGTGCGACGCCTCTGATTCCACCGGACTGGGTGAGTTTTTCCGCTACGTAGAATGGACCTAGCGCCATGGTTGGATTGTTCCTTATCTTCCGTGCTTTTGTCCAAGAGGAAGGTTCGCGAGTGGTGCTATCAGAGAAGTGCGCCTGTGGACAGAACTTCGCCTCGGACCAAAGATCGACCAGCAGTGGTTCTCTAGGCCTCAGCAGCCCGCACCTGACCCTTAGTGCCCCCTTGGACAAGGAGAGTGCCCTGGGACAGCGGGGCCACAAAAAAAGGCCGCCGCTTTGCGGGCGGCGACCTTGTGGCCGATCCATTACAGGTTCACAACTAGCGGGCGGCGGCTGCGCTTACCGTGGCATGGGCCTCGGTGCCGGAGCCGTTGGTCGGGGCAAGTCCGCAGAATGCCTCGTAATCGATGAGTCCCTTCTGGGTCGGATGCTCACTGCATACCGGGCAGTTTGGGTCCTTGCGAATCTTCAGAATTCGCACATAGTCGCGGTCGGACAACGTGTCGAAATACACCATCTTCCCGATCAGCGGATGGCCTGCGTCGAGCAGCAACTTGATGGCTTCCAGCGCCTCGATCGATCCGATCAATCCCGGCAGCGCGCCCAGCACTCCCGCCTCGGCGCACGACGGCGCCATGTCGGGCGGCGCGGGCTCCGGATAGAGGCATCGATAGCACGGTCCGCCCTTGGCGGTGTGATAGACGGTGGCCTGGCCTTCGAATCGGAAGATCGCGCCATCGACCAGCGGTTTCTTGGCGAGCACGCACGCATCGTTGATGAGATAGCGGGTGGGGAAGTTGTCACCGCAATTAACGATCACGTCGTAGGGTGCAATTATCTCCATCACGTTGTCAGACGTGAGTCGCACATCGTGGCGGATTACCTTGATGCCGGGATTCAGGGCGTTGATTTGCTTCTGCGCGGACTCGGTCTTGAGCATCCCAATCCGGTCGGCGGTGTGTACGATTTGACGCTGAAGGTTCGACAGGTCGACCACATCAAAGTCGACGAGCCCGATGGTGCCCACCCCTGCGGCCGCCAGATAGAGTGAAGAAGGTGAGCCGAGCGCGCCGGTTCCCAGCAGCAAGACCTTGGAATCGAGCAACTTGGCCTGGCCCTTTTCGCCAACCTCGGGAATTACGAAATGGCGTGAATAGCGGGTCAATTCTTCCGCACTGAACTGCTTGTCTGCGACCCAGGGCAATCCGCGATCTTTCCAAGCGTTGAAACCGCCGGTGAGATTGTAAACGTTTTCGTAGCCCAGCTCGCGCAGGGTGCGCGCGGCGAGCAGAGATCGGGTGCCCGATGCGCACTGCACGATAATCGGGGTCTTGTGGTCGGGGACCTTTTCCTCGATCCGAAGTTCCAGAAAGCCTCGCGAGATTCCGACCGCGTTGGAAATATGGCCCTGCCGCCATTCGTCGGGCTCGCGCACGTCGATAAGGACGGTGCCCGGCTTTTCTATCATTCGGCGCGCTTCATCTATATCAATCTGCTTAATCTGTGAGCGTGCCTCGTCGAGGATACTTTTGGATGTCTTCGCCATAAGATTCACCGATCCGCCGTCGGGCGGAGGATTCATTCTACATTAATAACCATCGTGAAGCGTGTCTGCCGGCCGGCGGTTCGGCCGCAGTCAGCCGCCGAGCATCCGGTAGGATTCCACCAGAGTGCGCAGGAAATTAAGGACATTTTGCGCGTGACCGCGCGGGGTTACCTCGTGAAAGGTTCGACGGACATGAAGGTTGTGATCGAGAACAAAAGTTGAGCGCGCCGCCAGACCGTCGCTGAAGACTCCGAAAGCGTCCGCGAGAGCGCCATCGGTGTCGGCCAGAAGGATGAACGGAAACGCATGTTTCTCGGCAAACGCGTGATGCCGCTCGACCGAGTCGGTGCTCACGCCGACAATGACGGTATCGAGTGCCTCGAACTGCTCGAAAAGATCGCGGAATTCCTTGCCTTCGACCGTACACCCGGGCGTGTCATCCATCGGATAGAAATAGACAACCAGATTTTTGCCGCACAGGTCCGCAAGCCGGCGCAACTCTCCACGCTGGTCGCGCAGCTCGAATTGCAGAGCCGCCTCGACCGTTTCGCGACCCTCAGGCATGTGCCGCGGCCTCGGCCACCGCGCGCCTGCGCGTGAACTTGATGGCCGCGTTGTCGACGTTGATCGAGCAGAGCGATCCGCACATGCTGCACACGTTGGACCCCGCGGCCTCGCTTTCTTCCTTGTAACGACGCGCCTTGTCCGGATCCATCGCCATTGCGTACATGCCTTCCCAGTTGAGCGCCTTGCGATAGCGCGACATCTCGTCATTCCAGACCTTGGCCGCGCGGACACCCTTGACGAGGTCGCCGGAGTGGGCCGCGATGCGGGTCGCGATGACGCCCTCGCGCACGTCATCCATATCGGGCAGTCGTAAGTGCTCGGCCGGCGTCACGTAGCAGAGAAAGTCGGTCCCCGCGGCCGACGCGATCGCGCCGCCGATCGCGCCCGTAATATGGTCGTAGCCGGGAGCGACGTCGCAGGTAAGCGGTCCCAGCACGTAAAAGGGCGCGCCCGAGCAGACCCGCTTTTCCAGCTGCACGTTGGCCTCGATCTGATCGAGCGGCACGTGCCCGGGCCCCTCGATCATGACCTGTACGCCGCTGGCGCGCGCGCGATCGGTCAACTCGCCCAGCACCAGCAGCTCTGCGAGCTGCCCGCGATCGGTCGCATCACCGGTCGCGCCCGGGCGCAAGCCGTCGCCCAGCGAAATCGTCACGTCATGTTCGCGGAGGATCGCGCATACTTCGTCGTAATGTTCGTAGAGCGGATTCTCGTTGCCGGTGCGTTCGATCCACGAGGCCAGCAGCGCGCCGCCGCGTGAAACGATGCCCTCAATGCGCTGATGCGCGCGCAGCATTTTGACGCTGTCACGGGTGACCCCGCAGTGGAGCGTCATGTAGTCGACGCCCTGACGCGCCTGTCGCTCGATGACCTCGAGAAAGAACGCGGCATCCATATCCATGATCGAGCGCTCGGAGGCGAGCTGATAGATCGGCACCGTGCCGAGAATCACCGAGCAGCGGGACAGGATTTCGCCGCGAATCTTGTCGAGATCGGTGCCGGTGGAGAGATCCATGACCGAGTCGGCTCCATAGCGCACCGCGGTGTAGAGCTTTTCGATCTCCTCGCCGAGCAATTGATGGAAATTCGAAGCGCCCAGGTTGGCGTTAACCTTGGTGCGGAGATTTTTGCCGATTCCGATAGCGCGGAACTCGTGGTGCCGATTGTGAGGAATTACCACCTGTCCGGTGGCGACCAGCGCGCGGATCTCCTCGGTAGCCATCCCTTCATCTTCGGCGACCTCGGTCATCTCGCGGGTGATGTTTCCCTTACGTGCCGCTTCAATCTGGGTCATCGCAGTACCTCCGCAGACGCATTGCGCCCGCGTCAACCACTGATTCTAGTCCTCACCATAAGCGATGCCATGCTTTTCGCAAAGGGCGCGCAGCTCCTGGATCATCCGCTCGGAGCGCGCCAGATGTGCTATCGCAATAAAGTTTGCCAGTGCCAGCATCAGCATCGCGGCAGTTGCCCAGTACATGTGTGCAACCACGCTACCCCCGTGGATGACACCGACGCCTTTCGCATACGCGACAAACAGGATCGCCAGACCGGCGATGGTCAGCGCGATGGTCGCTCGGGTCATGATAGTTTGGCGCGGTTGCGAAACGAGATTTTCGCAACCGACTCACCGTTCGGTAGTCTCACCCTGCAGGGGAGAACGGAGGGAACGCGCCGATCTATTGTGGGCGCGATTCCGCAGAATAGTCGGGTTTTGCGGCAGACTCCCATTTTTCTGTCGCGAAGCTATCGCGCGCTTCGGTCTTGGTGGCGATCGAGCGCGGGAAGCTCGGGCGACGGCTCGGGGTCGGCGTACTGCTTGGGTCGATCGCGCTCGGTGTAGGTCTTGAGCTCGGGGCGCTCGGGGTTATAGACCTGTGCTTCCTGTTCGCGATACCAGGCGAGCATCTCTTGCATGTTGCCGTCGCGGCCTTTTTCTGCCAGCACCCGCGAGCGGTGCATCAGCATCTCCTTGGTTTCGACAAAATCCTGCCGGTCGAAACCCCAGATGCGCGGATGTACGTAGGTGTCCATGCGGATCGCGTCGCACGGGCAGGCCTCCACGCACAGGCCGCAGTAGATGCAGCGCAAAGTGTCGATTTCGTAGCGGACCGGGAACTTCTCGACCTGCGGATCGGGCGATTCGCCAGCCTCTATGTATATGCACTGCGCGGGGCAGGCCGTCGCACAAAGGTAGCAGGCGGTGCAGCGTACCGCGCCGTCCTCGCGAATGGTTAGGCGGTGGCTGCCGCGAAAGTGGTCGGGGTAGTGCTTGCGATCCTCGGGATACTGAACGGTCGTGTAGGCCCGGCGCGCCTTGGCCAGGCCGAACACGTGCGCGGTATTCAACACTAGGTTGCGCGTAAGATGATAGCTGGTTATGGCGAGACCCTTCAGAATTTCAGGGAGGTAAATCTTCTCCCAGAAGGTCATTTCCTCGCGTCGTTTCATCTCACTGAATCAGCGTAGATTCCTTCTCGGATCGGGAGTTCTGACCGCGATGGCAGGAGCGGTGCAATGCGGCAGCCTATTTGCCGCCACTATAGGTTTCGTAAATAAGAGCAGTCAAGATTGGGTTTGAAGAGAAAGCGCGCTTGCACTGGCTCGCAGTGAGAAATTCAAGTCAACTTCATGCGGGCGCATTCGGTTGCAAATGAGTAGGCCCCAGGGTCGCGGGGCCGTCCTTTTAGAATCTGCACGACCCGGCGACGAATAAAAGGTGGATCTAGCGGAGCCTCCTATATAAGCGCGCCGGGTTGTCCGCGAGAATTTTGCGCTGGATCTCCGGGGAGAATTCGCTCCGCCCCGCAGTTAACTTGACGGTGTTGGGAAAGCGGCCGTCAAAGTGCGGATAGTCGGATGCGTAGAGGATGTGGCTTGCGCCAACACGCTCGGCGACATAGGGGAGGGTCTCTTCGTCAGGATCGCAGGAGATGAAGAAATTTTCCGATTGCATGACTTCGGACGGCCTGCGCTTCAGGTTCGGCACATACTCGGGCATCAACTCGTAGTGCTCATCGAGACGCTCCATCCAGAACGGAAGCCATCCAACGCCGGCTTCTAGAAACGCGCAGCGCAACTTCGGAAACAGATCGAGCACGCCGCCACCGATGAAAGATGCGATACCGCGCATCACCTCAAATGGATTGGTCGCGGAATGTTGAATGAAAAGATTGTTGCCCATCTCGAACGTACCCAGCCCATAAGGGGGACGCGCGGTGCCGCCGTGAAAGCAGGTGGGCAGGTCGGTCTCGACGCAGGCCTGCCAAATCGGATGGAACGCGGGATGATCAAGCAGCTTGCTTTCCATATGCGAGGAAAGATAGATGCCCACGCACCAGGGTTCTCTCGCAACGCGGCGGATTTCCTCGGCCGCCTGCACGGGACTGCGCATCGGCACGATCGCAACGCCTTTCAGCCGCGCCGCGTATGGCGCGCAGTAGTCCGCCAGCCATCGATGGTACGCACGGATCATCGCGATTTCGAAATCGACGGACTTGAGCGCGCAGAAGCTCGAGACCACGGTGGCAAAAATCACCGCAACGTCGATTCCCTCGCGGTCCATGTCTTTGATGCGCACGTGCGGATCAAAGCCTCCGCGCGGATCTGGCGTTTCGCCCTTGGGCTTGCGTCCGGTGCGCATCAGCGGCGTCTCAATGTCGGCAACCCCAAGCGGCCGCCCCGTGTTGAGCTGATGAAAGAAGCCGAAGAACCATTTGGAGCGGCGGTTCTCAGCGACGAGTTTCAGCTCATCGAGGTCGGCGCGGAATTTCGGATCGAGATACTGATCATAGAGTTCGTTCGGTTCCATCACGTGACCGTCAGCATCGATTACCTTGATGCCGTTGTACATGTCGCGACCTCCGTGGCACGGCTTTAACCCTGCCTTCGCAATTCAACTTATCGCGCGGGGCCCCGCGAAAACTCAAGAACTGCGCCCGCCGAATGCCCCGTCTTTCGCCACCAGGCTTCATCGGCTACACATTGCACGCCATGGAATCCCGGGAAGTCGAGCCCCCCGCACCGCTTGAGAGCAGACTTTCGCGCGGCGCTGTGGCGCACACGCTCACGGCGACCTTCCTGGGATGGACGCTCGATGCCTTTGATTTCTTCGTGTTGGTGTTCGCGCTGCCCGCGATTGCGGCGGAATTCCATAAATCAATTGCCGATATCGCGTTCACAATAACCGCCACACTTGCAATGCGCCCGCTGGGGGCGGTGCTGTTCGGCTGGCTGGCCGACAGATATGGCCGACGCAGGCCACTCATGGCCAATATCATCTTCTATTCCGTCATCGAGGTACTGAGTGGTCTTGCGCCAAGCTATCGCACCTTTCTTATCTTGCGGGCGCTCTACGGGATTGGAATGGGCGGTGAATGGGGAGTAGGGGCGGCGCTCGCGATGGAAGCGGTCGGCCCCGGTTCGCGCGGCTTCTTTTCGGGGCTGCTGCAGGAAGGCTACGCGGTAGGGTATCTACTCGCGGCGGCTGCATTCTTCTTTGTCTTTCCACGCTTTGGCTGGCGCCCGCTGTTCTTTATCGGCGGTCTGCCCGCGCTTCTGACGATTTATATACGCAGCAAGGTTCCGGAATCGCAGGCGTGGGAACGCACGCGTCCAACCACCCGCGACGTCGTGCGAGCAATAAGATCGAACCTCGCACCGCTTGGATACCTGGTGGTGTTGATGACGGTGATGAATTTCGTCTCGCATGGAACGCAGGACCTTTATCCGACCTTTCTGCAGAAGCAGCGCGGACTCGACACACGCACCGTCGCGATGATCGCGGTCATCTTTAACGTCGGTGCGTTATTGGGCGGCCTGGCATTTGGATATTTTTCGGATCGCTGGGGCCGGCGTTCGGCCATGGCGAGTGCGCTCGCACTGGCGGCGGCGCTGATCCCGTTCTGGATCTATTCGCGCTCGCTCGGGCTACTGACCGCCGGTGCTTTTCTGATGCAGTTTATGGTGCAAGGTGCGTGGGGCATCGTCCCCGCTCATCTGGCCGAACTATCCCCACCGCAGGTGCGGGGGCTTTTTTCCGGCCTGGCTTACCAATCAGGAGTCTTCTTTGCCTCGTTCGCGGCATTTGGACAGGCGGTGTTGGCCGAAAGTTTCGGATATGCCTCGGCGATGGCGGGAACTGCGGCGGTGGTGACGGTGACGGCCATGGTCGTGGTCCTGCTGGGCAGCGAACGGACGGCTGCAGAGCTGTCGGCTACCGAGCATCTGCATTAAAAATGGGGCACGGGCATTAATTCGACGCGATCCTCTCGGGTTGTTCGCGCCGCGATTGTTCTCGCCACGACCCTTGCCTCCAAGCGGCGGCCTGGCGCGATAGTTACTGACCGACCGTCCAGGAACAGGACTTTCGTTCGTCGCCGGATTGCGCTAAACGACCGGTATTAAGGTGAGCGCCATCCCGTTGGAGGTGTACCCATGAAATTCGGCATTTTCTACGAAATTTCGGTTCCGCGTCCGTGGGGAAATGACACGGAAAAAGTTGTTTACGACCGCTGCCTGGAGCAGGTGAAGCTCGCAGATGAACTCGGATTCGATTCGGTCTGGGCCGTGGAGCATCATTTTCTGGAAGAGTATTCCCATTGCCCGGCCCCGGAGCTGTTCCTGACCGCGTGTGCGATGGTTACCAAGAAGATGCGGGTTGGACATGGCATCGTCGTGTGCGTGCCCGAATTCAATCATCCGATCAAAATCGCGGAGCGCACGGCCGTGCTCGATATTCTTTCCGGGGGACGTCTCGATGTCGGCACCGGGCGGTCTGCGACCTGGACCGAACTGGGCGGCTTCCGCGCGAATCCGGATGAGACCAAAAAGACCTGGGATGAATTTGTTCATTGCCTTCCCAAAATGTGGACCCAGGAACGATACTCCTACCAAGGACGCTCGTGGTCGATGCCGCAACGCACTATCGTTCCGAAGCCTTTTCAAAAGCCACATCCTCCAATGTGGGTCGCCGTCACCAGCCCTGGCACCGAAATCGACGCAGCCGAGCGGGGTATGGGCAGCTTGGGACTGACCTTTGGCGGCTTCGCCGAGCAGGAAGAAAAGGTTAAGCGTTATCGCAAGATAATCAGGACCTGTGAACCGGTTGGGGAGTTCATTAACGAAGCGGTTTCCACGGTCAACTTCTTATACTGCCATGAGGATGATGCCGTTGCGGTCAAGACCGGGCTACGACTTACCGGCACTTTCAACTATCTTGCCGCCCAGCTCCTCGCCGCGCGCGAAGCATACCCCACCAAGTCGTATCCCTCATTGGGATTGCTGCCCTCGCTGCGCCACGATGTCGCCGGACCCGGCGATGCTTCGGGAGCGCCCGAGGGAATCGCGATCGGCAATCCGGAACGGTTGGTGCGCGAGCTGAAGAAGTGGGAGTCGGTCGGAGTCGATCGCGTCAATTTCTTGCTGAACGCGCTCGAGACTGTCCCGCAGGATCAAGTGCTCAATTCGCTGCGGCTCTTTGCGAAAGAAGTGATGCCGCATTTCGAAAAGAAGCCGAGCCAGGCCGAAGCCGCTGCCGCTGCTGCAGGAGCCCGTTGATGCCACCGCGTTTCGGAACCTTGGACGTCAACGAGTACGCCAAAGCGGCCTCCACCATCAACGGTTATAAAACCGAGGAGTGGAAGCTCAAGGGCGCGGAGATCCTCGAACTGCACATTGAGATCGACGATGACCCGGCGGACGCACTGATTCCGCGGACCATGCATCCCGCTATCCCAGCGTACGCGATAATCAATGTCACTCATGCACCCGAGAGCCCCGTCGGAGCGTTCACGATGGGGGAAGTTCGCATTGCAGGACGCACCGGTGTGCGTCCGCGTGGTTTCGTGCTGCGGAGCTTCTGCGACAGCGAGGCGGCGCGGAAGGAACTGAGCTCGAGATGGGGTTTCCCGGTCGCCGCGGGCGACGTGAGCCTCGTGCTACGTCACGACCGCGTGGCGGGCAAGGTGGTGCTCAACGGCAAAACCGTGCTTCAGGCAGAGCTGATGGACCGAGACATGATCTCGGGGAACGACATCCAGTACATTGCGTCAATGCATCTGGCGCGTAATCGCGACGATCAGAAGATGGTCTTGGTGCAGGTCGATCCCGAATACACCTTTTCAAAAGCGGAACGGGGCAAGCCGAACCTCGTCGCACTTGATGTCGATGCCTTTGGCGCCAGCGGCCACCTGCGGTTGATGAACCCGATCATGGCGTGCTTCGCGGTTGCCGAGATTACGCTGCCCAAGATCCGGTACATCTGCAATCCGGACCTTCCGGCGATGCAGGGCACTACCAAGCTCGCCGCCTAGGACAGAGCGGAAGTCCTAGACTGCGCAGACCTCAGCCGGATTCTGAATTCGGCGAGCGTTTGCGCACTCTGGGGATTCTTCTCGTGCCAGCTCCGAGGCGATCGATCATCTGGCTCTCCTTAGCGCTCGCTAGATGCGCATTGGGCGAAGCGACTCCGTACGTGATGCTGCGTTGGTTTCCCCGAATCCGGATATCAGTCACAGAGCCGACCCTGGTGACTTGAGGTGAACAAGATTTCGCGCTGGGAAAGAATTCACCTACAACGTGCAGGCAGCGGTTCACCCGATCATTTCGAGCTGCGATACGCCCCGAGTCGGACCACTTGTACGGTAAGAGCAGCCGCAGCAAATGAATGCCTACGTCCGCGATTTTTTGCGACCTTTGGTAGCGAAAAACGTCTGAAGCCTAACGTTATGCTCTGAGAGATTTGCTTGTAACGTTAGCGTTTGGAAATTTTACTTTACTCGCCGTTGGCTCGCAGCTACTCTCGCTTTGGGACAAACGCTCGGACCGCAGCCTTTCTCGTAGATCCCGCCTCGCTCGTCGCAGGGTCTTCTGTTTAGGAGCAGCCCGACCAAGCCCGTAAGGAGGGCTCTCTATGCCCACAAAGTTGTACGTAGGCAACCTTGCCTACTCCGTTAACAATGACGATCTCGCCCAGCATTTTGCGCAGGCGGGAAAAGTCGAGACTGCGACCGTCGTGACGGATAAGTTCTCTGGTCAGTCCCGCGGGTTCGGATTTGTGGAAATGTCCGACCCTGCCGAAGCGACTCGAGCCGTCGAAACTCTAAACGACACTGATTTGAAAGGCCGGCGCATCCGGGTGGACGAGGCTCGCGCCTCAAGTGGTCCGCGCAGCGGCGGCGGTGGTGGCGGCGGTGGCGGATTTGGCGGTGGTGGCCGGGGCGGCGATCGTCGCCGCGGTGGTGGCGGCGGCGGAGGCGGCGGACGCCGAGATCGCTGGTAACAGTAATCGCGTTTCTACAACCCGCGCGGCAGGCCCAGTAGGCATGCCGCGTTTTTTTTGGTGCGCCCGGGAGCCCATGCTGCGGTATGCACTCGACGCGGGCGTGTCGAAGTCGTATCAAGCCGCTGCCCTCCTCGGGGTTGGCGTTCCGGGAGGGTTGAACGTCGGCTGTAATCTACCCACGAGACGCAAGGCATCTCCTCCAACCGGTCTTGCGCTCGCAGCACAAACCCCGAATAGGGTGCTTACTCGCGCTGCAGCCTTTGGTATCTTCTTTCGCCGTGCAAAAGGCCAAACTATTCAGCAGAAAACAGCGCCGAACTTTGTTCGGATCGATCACTGCCATCGCGATCTCCATGTTCCTGATCACCGTGTCCGCGCTTGCGTCGCCCGAGCAGGGTAGTTCCTCGCAGCCGCTGCGTAACGTCGCGGGCATCGTTGCCCATCGCGGAGGCAGGCAAGTTCCCATCGGAACGGCATTTTTCGTGGCGGTCCCCAGTCACGTGTTCGAGGGACGTTCGTTCGTGTACCTGGTGACGGCGCATCACAACCTCCTCGATTCGAACGGCAAGCCGGCCGAGGGATTGGGGCTCACGTTCGAAGATGCCAAGACGGGCATCACCCGGGAGGAGGGATTGCCACCGGAATCGAAATGGGTGCTCGATCCCAGCGGCGAATCCGTCGATGTGGCCGCAGTGCCGTTCAGTCCGGTCGGCGCTAATATTGCGCCGATTCCGCTCGGCTCGATTGTGGCGACCGAAACCGAGATGGCGGCGTTGGCCGAAACCGGAGCGCAGACCTACTATCTAACCGCTGCGAGTGTGGGCCTGAACAAAGGGCGTTTCGAGGCATTGGCACGTTTTGGGCGCGTGTCGGTAGCGCGTCCACTCGAAGCGGAGGTGCCCGGCGCGGGCGTTCAGCAATTGTGCTTTATGGATGGAGGTTTGACCCCGGGTTTTTCGAGCGGAGCACCGGTATTCGTACAAGCGGGATTGCGATTCGTGTTATGGGGGATTCTGGAGTCGACCAACTCGGCAAGCGCGAGCTCGACTTTCCAGGGACTCGCGGGTTTAGTGCCTGCTAACTCAGTTGCGGAGACGGTGCAGGCGATGGCGGCGGCACAGGAACGTAACCTACATAAGCCGCGATAGGCGAAGTGCTAACGGAGTTTGCTTGCATCTCTTGCTTTGAGATCACAACCTCGATAACGAAGGAAGTTCTGCTATCGCGCGAAGTGCTCCCCGGTAGCTCAGTCGGTAGAGCAGACGGCTGTTAACCGTCGGGTCGCTGGTTCGAATCCGGCCCGGGGAGCCAAGCTAAGCCCTCGAATTCGTTGCATTTTTTCATTGCTCAATGGAGACGCGCCTTTTCGTCCGCCGACGACTGTGCCCAATTTTGTGCGTGCGCCGTGAAAAGGCGCTGGTCCACAGCGGGTGAAAGTCCCGCCCGGGAACTGGTTCGTTCCGCCCGGTAACAATCGAAGCAGCGGTGGAGGAAACGAAGCCGTTGAAGCCTTCGATGAAGAGGGTCGCATGGCGACTCGGTGAGCATGCAGGCCGTAACGCGAGTAAACGCTGAGCAGGCCCCGAAACGGGCAACGCAGGAGCCGACCCGCCGCACAAACGGGGAAGGCCGACGCCGATGGAACCTGGTACGAGCGAACGAGGTTCATCGGTCCTGCCGGGGTAGTGGCGACGGCATGCAAGCAATGGGGACCAGACGCAACACGGGAAACCCCAGCGGTGATCATAACTGGATCAACCGGCGACTCGTGAGAGTCAGGCTGGGCCGTATGGGGTGGCGGAGAGGCCCGTAGTTACCGGAGAAGCCGGGTAATGCCGGTGGAGGAAAGGGGCCTCAGTTGAAGGCGAACGCGAGAAGTGACGAGGGAGCGAGGATTGGCGATGAGCCTAGCAACCCCAGCAAGTGTTCAGAAGTTGCAGACCGCGTTACACGCAAAAGCGAAGGAAGCGCCCGGGTTCCGGTTCTATGCACTGTACGACAAGGTGTATCGCGAAGACGTGTTGGCATTCGCCTACCAATGCTGCAAAGCCAACGGCGGTGCGGCGGGAGTGGATGGCCAGAGCTTCGAGGACATCGAGACGTACGGGGTGGAGCGGTGGCGGGACGAACTGGCGCAGGAGCTGAAAAGCCGAACCTATCAACCACTTCCGGTCCGGCGCGTTCATATACCCAAGCCGGGCGGAGGACAGCGACCGTTGGGGATACCCGCCATTCGGGACAGGGTGGCGGAGATGGCGGCAGTCCTGGTACTCGAACCGATTTTCGAGGCGGATCTGCCGTC
>DASXMJ010000195.1 GCA_036495685.1 Candidatus Binataceae bacterium
CAACTACCTGGCGCTCCATCGCTTCCTGTATCGGGTCACTCGCGTGTGGCGCTATTGGCTCAGTCGCCGCTCGCAGCGGGCCTCCATCTCGTGGGACAAAATGGTCAGCTTGCTGCAGCATTACCCGTTGCCGCAGCCGCGCATCCGTTCTGCCCCGGTCACGTAGCGAAACCGTGCGCTGAGGAGCCGGAGCCTCGGGGAGTGATCCCCGAGGCGACCCGACCCCCAACCGGATACTGCGTGAGATCACTGGATGGCACTCGTTCGAGTTCATCTGGATTCACGGACTCGTTCTCTCCCAGGGTCTTCGTTGATCTTGGTTAGTATCGAGTGACATGAACTAGTTTCGACGTTTCGGAGCGGGAATAGAATTCGTAATCAGCAGGTCGTCGGTTCGAATCCGACGGGTGGCTCCAAAAAACCAAATAATCGCTGTGAATTCTGAGCACATCCTGAAGGCCACCCCGTCGAACTGTCCGGATTGTCCGAGTTTGTCAAGTTTCAAGCCTGAAACATTCAGAAGCGCGCGGTCTCTGATACGATCTGAAAGACTCACTCAGTGGACTCGCAAGCGAACGCACGCCGCGAAAGCAGATCGGGCCGCTGGTTTTAGTCCTGATGGCACACGCACTACGCTGCCTGATCGAATCCCAATCGTAAGCTTCCGGATTGATCAAGCCGCGGTGGTGCGAGCGATGTTCCGGCGCCTCGGCTGATTATCCGGCACCGGCAGACCGCGACCTTTAAGCGCCGGACCGGGCCGAGCGCTCATCTCGCGTGCATCTATTTTCGATTTGCAGCACGGGCAGATGAGTTCCGGGGTAATCGCGTGGCCGCATGGCCGATGGATCAGCTGCACTGGCGCTCCCGCGCGTCCCGCCATCCAGCGATCGCCCCACCGGGTCATGGTGGCCATCAGCGGATAGAGATCGAGCCCTTTTTCCGTAAGCCGATACTCGAATCGAGGCGGGCGCTTTTCGTAGGCGACGCGGCGGAGGATTCCATCGAGCACCAGTTTGCGCAGGCGGTCAGACAGACGATGGGTTGTCAGCTGCAAATCCTGCTGGATCGCATCGAACCTGCGGATGCCGAGGAACACGTCGCGTATGATCAGCATCGTCCAGCGGTCGCCGACCACCGACAGCGTTCGGGCGACCGAGCAAGTCATGGTGTCGATTTGTTTCCAGCGCATCTGTCCCTAAGCGTTTTGCAGCCCCAGATACAATACTAAGTTCCAAAGTAGAAGTTAGTCAACATCGTTTCCGGCGGATGCAGGAAAAATCTTTCATACCGGGCCGATCGGCTCGAGAACCACCACCGGAATCTGCCGCGAACTGATTCGCTTCTGGTAGTCGTCGTAGGGTGGATACATCTCCGCCATCTTCTTCCAGCCGCGCGTTCGTTCATCGCCGCTCGCCGTTCGTGCTCGGGCACGCATACGCTTCGAGCCGACTCGGATCTCGCGCTCGGATTCGCCCTCAGATTCACGTACCAGCCCGAATGCGTCGGCGCGCCGCCCTTCGAACCGATGACGACGCACTTCCCATCCATCTCCTGGTAGAGGAGGCGCAGCGGCCGCAGCTTCCCGCTATTCGCGCCGCGCGCGATCAGGAGCAGTGTCGGCAGCGGCCCAGGTCCGCCGCCGATGGTCGAGTCCGACATGCGGGCTTTGTCGGGATCGGAGAGATAGAGCTCCACGTGATCCTTGATCCACTTCGGCATTGCTTTCGGCAACTTCTCGAACTCTTCTTTCTCGCTCATGATGATCTCCGTTCTTATTCGAGATCAAATGTTTAGTTCTCCCTAGCTATCGATCACTTCGCGGTCGCCCGCTCGATCTTTTCCATGTACGGGACAACGTCGGGAGCGAAAGCTGGATGCTTCGATAGTCTAGCGAAGTGAGCAATAGCATGTGGAAATAGCTGATCGAGTTTCTCACTCAGAATCGGCTCCAGTCCTCGCGTCTTCAGATCTCGTGCACGCGGCTTCTCGTTGTTGAACAGCGCGAACTCGGCCACGAAGCACACGTCGGCCAGGGTCAGGCGATCGCCTACGATGAACTTCCGACCCTTCGATAATGCGCCATCGATTCCGTTCATATAGGTCGCGAAGGCATCGCGGGTTGGACCATAAATCTCCTCGGACAAGGATCCGCTGCCAAGCGCCAGCAAATAGATCTGTGAATCTCGCGCGAATACGAGACTCGCATCGAGAAAGCTGTCGATGCGTGAGGCTTCGTATGGATCTTTTCCATATAGGCCGAGCTTGTCGCCAGCCAGTCTCGCGACTGCGCGCATGATGCTGTTGGATTCGAAGATTCCGACTTTGCCATCGGGGCTGAATGCGGCCGGGACGGTGCCAAACGGATGGGCTTCGAGAAAGGCGGCGGTCTTATGGAGTTTACCCTGGAACCCGGCGTGACCGCGCACCTCGCTCGCTTCCGTACCCTCCGCTGCCGATAGCGGACGCGCATCAAAATCCCATAGCCACGACTGAAGCTCTTTGGGCGCGGCTCCGCGCACATCGAGATCGACGCCGGCCAGTCTGGCCACGATGGTTGCCTTCCAGATTCTCGGATTCGGCAGGTAGGAAAAAATTCGCAGCTGACTCATATGGTTCACCACGTTTCCCGGAAGCAGATTCGGTGACGGCTTGCGTCGATTTCGATTTGCTCAGTGATTCCACCATGGACGATCGGAGAACGCTCGCAAGTCGATCTCGTGCGTCCACGTGGATCGGTGTTGTTGCGCCAGGTGGACATAGGTCTCCGCGATATGCGTGGGAAGCATGAGTCCATCATGTTCGTTGCCACGCGTTTCTCTCAGCTGTTGGAACTTTTCCGGCCCCAGCATTTTTCCAAAAGTGTCGGGCGCATCCACGGCGCCGTCGATCAGGATATGTACGACGTGGATTCCCTTCGATGCGAACTCCGCGTTGAGGGTCTGGCAGAGCATTCGCCGTCCTCCCATCGCAGCCGCATGCGAATGCTGACCGGCGTTTCCACGCATCGCCGCGGTCGATGAGGTCACGAGGATGGTTCCTTTGCCGCGAGCTTCCATCAGCAGGCATACGGCCGACGCGAGGCGAAACAGACCAAACGTCCCGAGACGCCAGCCTGTTTCAAAAGCCTTGAGCGACGTGTCCTTCAGTGCCCTATCGCCAATCTGGGCGCCCAAGTTGTAAACGACGACTTCGATGGGACCGATGTTGGCCTCGATGGCGGCGATCCGCTCTTCGATAGAGTTTGGCTCGACGGCATTGAGGATAAATCCTGTTGCAGAATGCCCATCGTTTTTGATCGCGTCCACCAATCGATTCAATCCTTCCAGGTCGCTACGCCGACACAGACATGCGTGATAACCCTCTTGCGCGAAGCGTCGAGCGACGTTTCCACCGATGCCCGCACCGGCGCCTATCACCAAACAAACAGGTTTCATGTTCGATCTCTCCTCGAATTAAGCGCACGCAAATTGGTTCACGTGGCTGTGACCAGGACTCTTGACACGATAGTAGGTTCCAAAATAGAAGTTAGTCAAGTGCATTCCAAAATGGAAATCATAAGTCGGCGGAGAAAAATGATGAGTAAGGTACGTTTCGAAAGGTCCGATGCTCTCGGCTTGCTCACTCTGGCAAATCCACCGCTAAATCTCTTCGACCAGGAACTAGTCGAAGACCTGCGAACGGCAGTGAATCAAGCCAAGCAGCTTCAGCTCAGAGCGCTGCTCGTGCGCGCCGATGGCAAAGTATTCTCCGGCGGCGCCGATGTCGCGACTTTCAAGGACAAGACCGCGAACGATGCGCGCGAGCGCTTCACCAGCCATCTGCGAACGATCGCTGACCTCGAAGAATTGCCGTTTCCGACGATCGCTGCAGTGCAGGGAGTATGCATGGCGGCGGGACTCGAGCTCGCACTCGCGTGCGATTTGATTTGGGCGGCGTCCTCGGCACGCTTCGGACAGGTCGAGGCTTCGATTGGAACGACCACGCTGCTGGGCGGTGTTCAACGACTGGCTGAGCGCGCGGGACCCGCTCGCGCACGCGAAATCATTTACGGGGCCGACCAATACGACGCTGCCAGCTTCGAGCGATGGAACATCGTCAATAGAGTTGTTCCGGACGAAAACCTTGAGCCGCAGACTCGAGCCTTTGCCGAGCGACTCGCCAGTGGCCCGACTCTCGCCTACGCAGCCGGCAAGAAGATCGTGCGAGCATATCTCGAGAGAGGCATCCGTGCTGCCGATGCCCTGGTTGAGGAGATCGCTCCTGCGCTGTTTGAGACGGCTGATATGCGCGCAGGCGTTGCCGCCCTGCTCGAGCATGGACTTCGCGAGTTTCGTAAGAAGGTGGTTTTCCACGGTCGTTAGAGATGATCAAATTCGCAAGTCTCGCATTCTGCTCGCCGCACTAACGATCGATAGGAGCATGAAACATTGACTCAATCCGACGTCACTCAACCCTCCGTGGAAGACGTTGCACTCATTGTTGGGGGCGGCCCCGGCATCAGCTCGAGTTGCGCCCGACTGTTTGCGAAGAACGGCATGCGTGTGGGCATCGCAGCCAGGGACCCGGACAAATCGGTACTCCAGAATCTTGAGAAGACCCACGGCGTACGCCGATACGCATGCGATGCGAGCGAACCAGCCGCCGTAGAACTGCTGTTCCAGCATGTTGTTCGAGACCTTGGGGTACCTACGCTGGTCGTGCACAATATTGACGGCCGGGTTCCCGGCATTTTTCGTAAGGGAATTACGGAAGCTGACCCAGGCGTGGCACTCGACACGCTTCGGAACTCAGCGTTCAGTGCGTTTTTGGTGGGTCAGCAGGCAGCCCGACTCATGCGCGAGAACCAAGCCAACGCGAACGGCACGAAAGGAACGATTGTCTTCACCAACGCGAGCGCAGCGCTCAAAGGCTTCCCGTTGAGCGGTGCCTTTGCAATGGCGTGTCAGGCCAAGTCCGGACTCACAGAGAGCATGGCGAGAGAACTGATGCCGCAGGGTATCCATGTAGCAAATGTGCCGATTGATGCCGCGATTGGCTGGAAGCAGGAAGACGGTACCCGCGCGCATCGACTGGCGGGAACGAGCGTCGAGGACAACATGGCCGACCCGGACTACATCGCGGAAACCTATCTGCAACTGCATCGCCAGCATCGGTCGACTTGGGCGTTCGAGGTGGTGCTGCGACCGTGGGTCGAAAAATGGTAACTGGCGCTCGCGTCGGGCAGCAGAGTGATTACCAACCCTATTCAACAAGCTGACTTTGGCGCCATCCCAGCCGTTCCTGCGTTTGCACGCTCGAGGCCGGTTCACCCCCAGGTCTCGGTCATGGTCGATGCGAATGTCCGATTCACTTGCTTCTCTCTTGGGCGATCGCTTTCTATCGACGGGTGTGCACCTGGTCGAACGGCAGGCTCGCTTAAGGGTTGGGAGTTGCGCGCGCCATGCCCAAGCAGTCGCGCGAGGAGACCAAGCAAACAACCTCGATTGGAGTTTTGACGTGTTGCTGACGTTCTAAGCGTACGTCACCTAAGCCCCAGTCCCCGTTCACGATTAGGACTTGGCCCGTCGTGTAGCCCCCGCGCATCAGGTAAAGATATGCCTGCGCGACCTCCCCTGGCTCGGCCCCACGAGGAAGCAACTGGCGCTCGGTTTGCTGGCGGATTACCTCAAGGGAACGGGCCAGCCTCTCGTTGAGCACCAGGCCCGGGCAGACGGCGATTGACTCGGATCGGCGCCAGGTCGACCGCTAGCCCGCGGGCCAAGTGTTCGATCGCGCCGCCGAAGGCGGTACTTAGGGGGCGCCTTTCCGCGGCTTATGCGCCAGAACCCCATCGCTGAGGGTGAATGACCCGTTCGCCGATATCCGCCCCTGAGCATGCTTGATTGCCATCAGCGCGCCCCAGAACCTGATCTTCATCATAGCCTCGCTCGCCGAGCCGAAATCCATTTGTGCAATGGGGCTTGCTAACAGGTGGGGGCCCCAGTCCCCCGCCGTAAAGACGAGGTGAGCGAAGGCGCGCAGAAGCTCGAAGAAGGTGGCGACGCTGGCCTCGTCGCGGACGGCGACGACGCCGCCGCTTGCGCCTTGACCGAGACGCACTAAGGCTGCCTCGACATTGGCCGCGTTGCTGGAGCCGATTACCACCTGCGCGCCTTCGCCCAAGGCGCACTCGACCACGGCATACCCGGTGCCGGGGCTGCCGCCGATGATTGCGACACGTTGGCCATTCAGACTTGGAAGAGGCATAGTTGGCTCCTTGATGGATTGTTGGCGCTGAAAGACGTTTTTATGATCGTCAATCACCTTGAGCCGATCGTGCAGCAATCAAGAGCCGGAGCATGCACTTTTTCGGAGCCTCGTGATTGTTAAGTAAGTTCGGTGCGGCGGTAGGTCAGCAGGATTGCAGCCGCGAGCGGGACCGCTAGCCCGATCGGAATGAATAAAAAGTCGAATGCTCCATTGAGGCTTCCTGGCGAGGCCTTCGCCGTGAAAAGAATCAAGTTCAAAAGCACGTACGCGAAATAGGCGTAGCTGAGCAGCAGCGCGTATTTTTTCATTCGCCAGATTCCGGCTGCATAGGCCGCGAGGATCAAACCAAACAGCGGGCCGAGGATCGCGTTTTCGATTCCGCTAGTTCGAGTGCCAAGGAAAACAAAACCCGCGTGCCCGAGCCTCGCATGCTCTCCGATTGGTTTCAGAAAGTTCGAAATCGCGAGAAGACCGAATAAGAGCGCGAAAATGGTGAGCGCTGCTCCTCGACGATTTTTGTTCACCAGGTCTCTCCGAATGCTTCAAGTCCAGGTCTGCAGCTCATCGGTCTTTCGGAATGAGCGGCAGTAACAGGTACGAAGCCGGTGGGCCGCCTGTCAGGACCGTTTTCGTTCCGCCAAAGAGAAGGGGGTAGTGGTTCGCATCCGCAGGGTTGCCTGGACGAACGCCAGCCTCCGCGGCCGGAAGTTCGTAGTCCTTGGCCTGCACGATCCTGGCGTCGGTCGGATATTTCCAATCTTTGCCCTGGACGGTCAGGGCCAAGCGATAGCCTTGCGGCACGACGATGCTGGTCGGCCAAATCTCCACATCGGTCTCGTAAGGCTGCCCGGGCGTCAGCGGGCTCGGTCGCAAGATGCGAGTGGTAGGGTCGATTTTCGGTCGATCGCGTTGGATCTAGCGCGCGCCCGGAGACCGAGGTGGAACCGCTAACGCCTGTACCTAGGGTATTGACACAGATCATGAGTTTCCTATCTTCGTTCATTGGCCTGCGTTCGCGACTCGTTACGAACGAGATAAGTAGTTCAAGAACTAGGGTCTATGCTGGAAAATCTAGTGGGTACCGTTTGGGCACGCGCCACTGGCACTGCGGCCGTTGTGAATGGGCCGACCGTGTTCACCACGACTGCGAGATTGCGGGCTTAAGCTCCGCGACCGTCCCCTCGAACGTCTCGACGACAAGAGTCCGTGGCGCACCCGGAATCGTGTCCGCAAGTTCGCGCAGCCGCGCACTGTCCCGTGCTACGAGGACGGGCGCCAACTGCCTGCCAGCAAGCTCCCTGGCGACAGCGCTCCGACCCCGGCCCGTAGCTCCAAGGATCCAGATCTCCTTCGCCCTACTCACGGATGGATTTAGCTCGCAAAGTAGTTAGCGCTATCAATGTCGGCGAGGATTCCGGGCTCGACCGGCCTCCAGCCAAGCTGCTCGCGAGTCAGCGCGCACGACGCAGGCGCATCGAGGGCAAAGAACAGCGCCAGAAAACCTAGATACTCGGCCGCCTCGTTGTGCGACTTCGAGACTACCGGAACGCCGAGCCGGCGACCGATAACGTCTGCGATCTCGCGGGTCGGCACGCCCTCATCGCCGACCGCGTGCAACCTGCTGCTGGGAGGCGCGCTCTCTAGTGCCAGCCGGAACAAACGAGCCGTGTCGAGACGATGCACCGCTGGCCAGCGGCTCGCGCCATCTCCGACGTAAACGGCGACGCCGTGCTCGCTCGCGCTCGCAATGAGGTGCGGGACGAAGCCGTGATCGCCCTTGCCGTGGACCGATGGCGGAAGCCGCACGATCGAGGTGCGTACGCCGCGCGCGGCCAGCGCAATCATGGTCTCCTCCGAGCGGCCGCGCAGCCAGCCGGCGGGCGACGGATCGGCCTCGGTACTAAAGCGGCCCATCACGAGTCCCAACAATCCCGAGGCGATGACGAGAGGACGGCTGGACCCTTCGAGTGCGGCGCCGAGAGTTTCGATCGCGCTTGCGTCGGTACGCGCCGAGGCCTCGAACTGGGAAAAGTCGTGCTTGAACGCGAGGTGGATAACTCCGTCGGACTGCGCGGCGCCGGCGCGCAGACTAGCGAGATCGTCCAGTGAGCCGCGATGTACCTCCGCGCCCGCGGCCTCGAGAGCGCGAGCCGATTCATCCGAGCGAGCCAGGCCGACCACCTTATGGCCGGCTCCGAGCAGCTCGGGCACCACCGCAGAACCGATAAAGCCGGATGCGCCGGTAACGAATACGCGCATGGGAAGCCTCCTGATGTCAGAGTCTGACATCACTTGTACCATCTGATGTCAGTCACTGCAATCAGCTAATATGGAGCGCATGGGGCGATGGGAACCGAACGCGCGGGGGCGGCTCGAGCTGGCGGCGTGGGAACTCTTTCAGGAACGCGGCTACACCCAAACCACGGTGGAGGAGATCGCCGCGCGGGCGGGGCTGACGGAGCGAACCTTCTTCCGCTACTTCACCGACAAACGCGAGGTGTTGTTTTCGGGCTCGCGCGCCTTGCAGAAAGCCATCGTGGAAGCCATCGGCGAGGCTCCCCCAACTAGCGCACCCCTTGAGGCGGTTGCCGCCGGGCTTCAAGCCGCCGCCGGGGTACTCCAGCGAGGACGCGAATTCGCTCGGACACGCCAGACGCTGATTGCTGCTCACGCAGAACTTCAGGAACGTGAGCTGATCAAGCTCAGATCGCTCGCCTCGGCCGTTGCTGGCGCCTTGCGCATGCGTGGCATCGCCGAACCGGCGGCGAGCCTAACCGCAGAAGCGGGAATCGCGGTCTTCAAGGTCGCGTTCCAACGTTGGGTCGACGGCATCAAGCCTGGAGACTTCTCGCACCACATTCGAGCGTCGCTCGACGAACTCAAAGCGGTAACGACGAGCAAGGGTACCGCGTCGTCGACGTCGCGCGGTACGCGGGCGTCGAGACGCAAATCGCGTGGCTAGTGTGGTGTCCTGCAGATAACTCTATTAACCAATGGTTGATTGAGCACGCGAGGTCGTGGACCTATGGGTACACGTCCAGAAGGAAGAACACAATCCAGCAACCGCAAGTCGCCGTCAGTTCCGATCGTCCCTCGGCAGAAAGGCGAGGGGGACGCCCGTAGTGCGTGCGTCGCGTTCCCTCTGTCTCGCAGGGGTTTCCAATCACCGCGCTTCGGAGCAGGAGCCGCGCCCATCTGTGCGCCCAGAGCGGAGAGGGGCCGATGCGACTTCTGAATCCATCTGATATTTCATAAGTCCTCTTGACAACTCAATTGCTTTCGTTGGTTGTCTGATCCCGGACTTTGCAGCAATCTAAGCAGTTATGATCTTACCGTCCCAGTCTCCACCCGATGGAACGGAGGCATGTTCATGAATTAATTGCCATTTATCATCCCGCTTTTCAAAACAGTCTGTTTGCCGCACGGTCACAAGTTTGGTCGCGCCGTTCTTGAGTACGATCTTTACTTTTTGAACCGTACAAACGATCCCCATATTGCCGTTCAACATGACATCCATTTCGAGAATTTCAACTTTGCAGGAGTCAAAATTACTAAATACGCTGTCGAACATTCTTAGTGCCGGCTGAATGCCTTTCGAGGCAAAAGCAGGAATATCAAACCAAAGCGCATCTGCCGCCCAATGCCGTGTGCTTTGTACACCGGTCATGGACTCTGCCATTTCCTTAACGATGGAAATGATGACCTCCTTGTCCCTTTCTACGCTTTTTTGATTAGCAACCATTTTCGCCTCCCGTGTCTTCAATATTCATAACTTCACTTTGCCAAACTTTCGATCGATGCGTCCAACACATCTTTGTTATCGAACTGATGCCTGTATAGTATCGGTATGGAACTTCGACATTTGCGCTATTTCGTCGCCGTGGGAGAGGAGCAACACTATGGACGGGCCGCGCAGCGGCTTCGCGTGGCCCAGCCCGCGGTCTCCCGTCAGATTCAGGATCTGGAGGAAGAGGTCGATTTCAAGTTGTTTGACCGCCTTCCACGCGGCGTGAAACTTAGGCCGGCGGGAAAATCATTCCTGGAAGATGTGCGCCGCATTCTTCAGCAGGTCGATGAGGCGACGATGCGTGCCAAACGTGTGGCACGTGGCCAATCCGGTACTCTGCGGGTCGGGTTTATTGAGAGTGCATCCTAGCATGGTGTGGTTTCAGAGTCATTCCGGCAATTCCGGGAGCGGCAACCCGATGCGGAACTGCAACTCCATCCATTAAGCTCGTTGGAACAAATTGAGGCTGTTCGATCTGGTCGTCTGGATACGGGTTTTGTCTTCGAAATGCCGAAAACGGACCCTGATTTGAAACAGATGCAAGTCGATATTCACCATTTGGTACTGGCGGCGCCCAAGGGACATCCACTGACAAAAGTGAAAAGGCTACGACTAGGTGACATGACTAATACTTCCTTCGTCTCGTTCCCGAGAAGACAAAATCCGGCCTACTATGATCGCCTGATGCACGCGTGTTGTCGCGGTGGCCTAAGAGCGCCGCACATCGTTCAAGAAGCAGTGGATCAGGCAACATTGCTTAGCCTGGTATCGTGCGAGATCGGTGTGGGGTTTGTCAGCGACACTACGCGCTGGCGATGTCCTAAAACCGTGGCTTTGTTGCCGGTAACAAATTTGGATTTGCCTTTTCCTTCTACCCTCGTCTGGCGCAAAGACAACGTTTCCCGGTTGCTTGCGAGGTTCGTGGCTGATGTTCAGCAGTTAGGGCAAGTGGAAGAACAAGAAACTGGGTAACTCTTCCTTTCTCCCCCAGCAGTTCTCTTCTCAGGACCGCCGACCATTCGTTCCGCGCTTACCTCCGATACCTGCGCCGACCAGCGGAGTGACTCATGACGCCTGACGGACTCCATAGAGCTAGTGCAGCGAACGCCACTACCCAGAGCGGCGAGGAAGCGGAGATCGGAGACGGAGTTGGGTACGGCGGGGAGCCGCGGCGCGAAGTTTGCGGCCAATCGGTCTGCAGGCTTCGCCGCGGACACGCCGACCGCGAAAGGCTCCGAGCAGGAGCAAATTGCCGAGGAGGCCTTCACCTAAGGCTTTCCGATAATCATGAACTACGGGGTAATGTAACGAGTACGCCGTGGACACCAAGTCGGGCCAATACAAGGCGCCGTTTAATCAGATCTCCAACGAGGCGAAGGTTTTCACGCCGAAGGATACGGCAGTCATCACGCCTAACAGCGATACGCCGACTCCATCGCGTGGATGGACTTGCGGGCCGAGTCCCTCGTGCTCTGCGTGCCGCAGGTCGAGAAGGGCCGCATCTAGCC
>DASXMJ010000196.1 GCA_036495685.1 Candidatus Binataceae bacterium
GCTTTTTCGGTTTGAGGAAAACGTAGACGTCGGCTTCGTCGGGCCCGATCGTGTCGGTGGCTATTTCCGGACGTCCGATTCGGCTCAGGACATGCTCGACTTCCGGTATTTCGAGCATCGCCCTCTCGGCCTCGGTCGAGGTCTTGATGGCATTTTCGAGCGAGATGCTGGGCACCTGCATGACGTCGAGGTTGAGCGTGCCTTCGTCTAGGGTGGGCACGAACTCGGTTCCCAGAAAGGGCGCGATCGCGAAGCTGACAATCAACAGGGCGAGCGTCCCAATAATAACTCGGCGCGGCCCGGCGAGTGTCAGCGCGCGGATTCGCTCGTGGAGGTTAGCGGCCTGCCTCGTGATCCATGGTTCGCCTGCCGCGGTGCGGCGCAGAAACAGCGACGCCATCACCGGTACGTAAGTCAACGCGAAGAGCAGCGAGCCACTGAGGGCGAAGATCACGGTCAGCGCCATCGGCCGAAACATTTTCCCTTCGACGTTTTCGAAGGTCAGGATCGGCAAATACACCACGATGATGATGGCAATGGCGAACACGATTGGGCGCAGAACCTCGCGTCCCGCGTCGAACACGATATTTGCCCGCGAGCGCAGCGCATCCGTCTCGCGCGACAGGCGATGGAAGATGTTCTCGATCATCACCACCGAGCCGTCGACGATGAGCCCAAAATCGATCGCGCCGAGGCTCATCAGGTTGCCCGACAGCCCGACGTAGTTCATGCCCAGGAACGCGGCGAGCAGCGAAAGCGGGATGACCGAGGCGACGATCAGACTTGCACGGATGTCGCCGAGGAACAGGAACAGCACCAGGCTGACTAAAATCGCGCCCTCGGCGAGATTGTGCGCAACCGTCTCAATGGTGCGCCGGATCAGATCGGAGCGATCGTAGTAGGTTTCGATCCGAACCCCGGCGGGGAGAGTGGGTTCGATTTGCTTGAGCTTCGACTTTACCCCGTCGACCACGGTACGGGCATTCTGCCCGATCAGCAGCATGACCACTCCCGCGACGGTTTCTCCCTGGCCGTCGTGGGTAACGGCACCCTGTCGCAACATCGGTGCAAACTCGACCCGTCCCAGGTGGCGGACATAGATCGGCACGCCATTGCGGGTGCTGACGACCACATTGCCGAGGTCGCTGAGTCGGGTAATCAGGCCGCTCCCGCGAATGACCTCCTGCTCACCGTTATGGATGATGTAGCCACCGCCCGCGCTGAGATTGTTGCGTTCCAACGCGTGAAAAACGTCCTCCAGTTTCAGTCCGTACGCCACGAGCGAATCGGGACGAAGTTGCAATTCGTAGGTCTTGAGTTCACCGCCGTAGGAGTTGACCTCTACCACTCCCGGGACTTCCTTGAGACGCGGGGCGATTTGCCAGTCGAGGATCGACCTTAGTTCCATCAGCGACCGATTCGGATCAACGACCCGGAACTGAAAGATCTCGCCCAGCGTGGTTGAGACGGGAGTCATCTGCGGAGGCCCGTACCCGTGCGGAATCATCGCGGCCGCGGCGGGCAGGCGCTCCATCACGAGCCGCCGTGCGAAATAGACGTCGAGCTTCTCGTCGAAGTAGACCGAAACTGACGACAGGCCGAAGCGCGAGATGGAGCGCAGTTCCTTGATGCCGGTAAGTCCGCGCATCGACACTTCGATCGGGAAGGTGATCAGCTTTTCGACCTCGACCGCACCCAGTCCCGGCGCATCCGTAACGATGGTCACGAGGTTGGGGGTTACGTCCGGCGACGCATCGATGGGCAAGCGGACCATTGCCTGAAGGCCTATTCCGAGGAAGACCACGACCAGCATGATCGTCATCAGACGGTTCTTGAGTGCGGCTTCGAAAATCGCGCGAGCCATGTCAGCCGTGCATCCCTCTGGCCAGCAGAGTCTTCAGCACGAGCCCGCCGCGGCTCACCACCCGATCGCCTTCGTGCAGGCCCGAGAGCACCTCGACCATCTCCCCCGCCGCTGCGCCCGGCTGCACGCGCCGCGCCGAATACACGCCATTGCCGGCCGCTACGAATGCGACTTTTTCGCCGTTGACTTCGAAGATTGCGGACTCCGGGGCGACCAGGACACGGCGCGCCTCGCTGACTTCTATCGCCGCGCGCGCGAACATTCCGGGCTTGAGAAGGTGGTCGGGGTTGGGTACTTCGATGCGCGCCTGCACGGTGCGGTTGGCGCGGTCGATCTCGCTCCCCGTGTAGGTGACTTTTCCCACGAAGGCGCGGTCTGGGTAGGCTTCGACGCTGATGGTCGCATTCTCGCCGTCGTGCAGTCCGGCCAGACTGTGCTCGAACACCGATGCCATGACCCACACCCGGTCGAGATTGATGACGATCAGCGGGTCGTCGTCGCGATCGATGATGGTTCCGATGGTCAAGTCTCGTTTCACCAGGGTCCCTTCGATTGGCGAAGCGAGCGGAAACTCCGACAGAGCGGGGCCGTTCTCGGACCAGCTGAGGGTCTCGAGCTGCTTGGCGGGAATCAGCAGGCGAAGCGTTTCGCGGGCCTCCTTCAGTTGCGCCAACGCGGTGTCGCGCGCAGCGCGTGCCTCAAGAACGTCTTTCATGGGCGTAATTTTCTTGGCGAACAAATCTTCTTCGCGCTTGAGGTTCTGCTCGGCGATCGCGTAAAGCGATTTGGTTTTGAGATACTCGGCCTTGGCGCGTCCCAGTTCCTCGCTGCTCAGGATGACCAGGGTTTGCCCCGGACGCACTTGCTGTCCGAGGTCGGCCACCAGCTTGACCACTCTGGCCGGGATGCGAGTGGTGACGTGAGCGACGGCGTTGGTGTCGGGCTCGATGATTGCCGTGGCGCTGATGTTCCCGACAATTCGTTTTCGATCGATCGAGGTGAGTACAATTTGGCTCGCGGCATCCGAAGTTTCCGGCAGTTTCACGAGAGTGCCGTCGATCTGCGACTGGCCGCGCACCAGGCCGGCGAAAAATGGCACCAGCAGCACCGCGAACAATCCCAGGGCAGCCGGCTTCATATTTGGCCTCCCAAAGCCAGCTCCAGTGCCACCCTCGCGGCGACCAGATCGAACCACGCGCGGACATATCCCATCCGCGCCTCAAAGGCCTGCCGCTCGGCCAGCGAGAGCCGCAGCAGATCGAGCTTGCCGGCATTGAATGCCTCTTCCAGCAGTTAGAAACTCTCACGCGCTGGCTGCACGACCTCCCTTTGGTTAATCGACAGCACCTCCAGGGCGCTCACATACCGCTGCCACGCGTCGCGCACTTCACGTTCCAGATTCAACTCGAGCGCGTGTTGGCGATCTTTGGCCTGGGCCAGCCTGCCGGCTATCGCCGTCGCTTCGGCCTGCCGCCGGTTGAAGATCGGGAGCGGAATTCCCAGCGTGATGCCGGCGAAGTGCTCGGTATTGTTCTCGTGAGCGCCGAACGCGCCAATGGTCGGATTCGGTAGGGCCAGTCGCTCGTTGAGGAGCACCTCGTTTTTGAGACGAGCCACCTCGAGTTGCGAGGCCTGATAGTCCGGGCGATTGCGCCGGGCGAGGTCGAGCAGTCTGTCCGAGTCCACGCGCAACGGCTCGATGGTCATCGATCCACGCGGCTCCGGCTCGGGCCCGGCCGCTTCGCCCAGCAGTCTGCCCAGGCTGGACCGCTCCAGCCGATAGCGCGTGCGGCTCTCGACCAGGGCGCGTTCACTCTCACCGTAGCGGACGCGCGCCAGGTTCGCGTCGATCTGGCTGATCTCGCCGGCGCTAAACCGCGCCTGACCGGCGTCGTTGAGCTTGCGGTCGAGCTCTGCCAGTTCGAAAAACAGGTCGGTCTCGCTGCGGGCGCGAACGGATTCATAGAAGGTCAGCTTGACCCCGGCGGTGAGCAGGCGCGCCTGGTTTCTGATGTCCGCCGAAGTGCGATCGAAACCGAATCGTGCGGACTGCCTGCGCAGCGCGGGTTGTCCGAAGATCTCCAGTTGCTGGGAAAGCCCGACCCGCCAGTCTTGCGAGTTCGAACGATCCGCGCGTTGCTTGTAGTCTCCGGAACTCTCCAGCTCCGGATTGAACTGGCTTACATAGCTGGCGCGCTCCAACTCCGCACGCGCAACCGTAAGCTCACGCGCCGCGGCGGCATAATCAGGGTTGTTGTCCAGGGCGATCGCCACGGCCTCATCCAGCGAGATCTCGCGGGCCTCGGCATATCCGGGAAATGCGAAAGCAATCGAGGCAAACAGCAACACGCCCCTGGCCAGGGCGGTTGCGCAGCGGATTCGGACACTCCTGCTAGTCAGCCCACTTCCCTCGCTTTCCCAGCTCGCTTCCCAGCGCAATTCTCGGTCACCACCCCTGACCTCATTCCACCGAAGGGGCGTTTGGCCACGAACGATGGCAGCTTCCGTGCCATCGTGGACCGTTGAGATCAGCGCATGGGGTTCAAAGGCTCCGAGGCAGACTGCCCCGCTGCTTCTGCGCGCTGTACTAAAGTGCCCCAATTCCTTTGTTCTGATTCAGTACAGAATGACCCTCTGTCGCACTCGGCGTCAGCGAAAACATCAAAAAATGAAAGACAACACCAAGGAGAAACTCTAATCAGGTGAGCACCGCCGCTGGCAGGGTGATTGCTCGACTTTGGACGACCGGGTGAACTCGGGACCCGCGACGCAGGTCTGTAGGTCTGACGGACGGGACACCTATAATGAACATGATGAAGGTCGGAACCAGATTGACATTGGTCCTGCTCCTGGCGCTGACCCCGGTGCTGGTGAGCTACATGTACTGGAGCGTGCGTCGCTCCAGCATCGTCTACGTCCACGATCTGAAGCGCGATATACGAGCGACCACGCGCAGTCTTGCGCCGGCGCTGGAAAATGACTTGCTGACGAAGGAATGGAACGAAGTCGATGACGTGCTACGGCGGATGACCGACGACACGACCAGAGTCGCGTTGCTCAACCGGGACGGATCCTTGTGGAAGACGTCCGACCGCGCGACTGCCGAACTCGTCGAGCAATTGCTCCGAACCAAACCCAGCGGTGACGCCGAGTTCGAGACCTGGATCGGTGAGACCAACTGGTTCTGCCGCGTGGTGCCGTTGAATGATCGCGAGGGTCACGAAGGCAACACTTTCGCCTACCTACTGGTCGCCCAGGATTGGACCGACATTCGGGAGGATTTGAAGGAACGCACTGCGATCTCGGCGCTAGCCGCATTCGCAGTTATTGGTGTGATCGTCGCGCTGATCCCGTTATTGGTGCGGCGCTACGTTTCCAGTCCGCTCGCGGAACTCTCGCGAAGGGTCATGCGCTTCTCCGACGACGAGCAGCGGGATAGGCATTCGCCGACCAACGAGGTGAGTTTGCTTACCGAGGAGTTTCGGCGTCTGGATGATCAGCTGACAGTCGCCCGGCGGGATCTACTGGCGAAACATCGCCGCGAGCTGGAGCTCGAACGTCGCCTGCAGCATGCCGAGCGGCTTGCCACCGTCGGCACGCTTGCCTCGGGGCTGGCGCATGAGATCGGCACCCCGATGGGAGTGATCCGGGGGCGCGCCGAGCAGCTGCTGCACAGCCAGCCCAATCCTAACAAAGCTCGCCGCGGTCTGGAGATCATCGTCAGTCAAATTGACCGTGTTTCACGAATCGTCAGGATGTTGCTCGACTACGGGCGCAGCCGTGAATCGCATCGCGCGGTTTGTGACCTTCGCCAGATCGTCAATCACGCTATGAGCCTGATGGAGACCGAGGCCGCCCGCCGGCGGGTCACGGTAAGCGTCGAGCTTGGTGACCAACCCCTGCTCGCAGAATGCGACGCAGGCCAACTTCAGCAGGTGTTCGTCAATCTTGAGATGAATGCCCTCGATGCGATGACTCCGCAGGGCGGCACGCTCAGGATTCGCGCAGAGAGCGGCGTAAATGGCAAAGGCGGTGAACTGAAAATCGAGTTTGAAGACACCGGCCATGGAGTCTCTCCGCTGAATGCGGGCCGGGTTTTCGATCCCTTCTTCACCACCAAGGAGACTGGGGGCGGGACCGGAATGGGACTTGCGGTTAGTCAATCGATTATTCGCGATCACCGCGGTGAAATCACTTTCGAGTCCGTTCCGGGCGGTAGCAAGTTCTTGGTTGCCGTGCCGGGAGTGCCGGTGGGCAAGGTCAGAGAAGCGCCGGCCAAAGAGACGCACGTATGAATGCAAACGAACCCAAGATTATGGTCGTCGATGACGACGCCGAAATGGCCAGCGTCCTGTGCGACGTGTTGCGCGATGCGGGCTATTCCGCGATGAGTGTCAACTCCGGGGCGCAAGCGCTAGCCATGGTCGAAAGTGAGGAGCCCGACCTGGTGATCACAGACCTGCGCATGAGCCAGATGGACGGGCACCAGCTGCAGACCGAACTGAAGAGGCGCCTCCCCAGCCTGTCGGTGATCGTGATTACCGCCTTCGGGTCGATCGCCAACGCAGTTGAGTCGATGAAGCTGGGGGCATTCGATTACCTCACCAAACCGTTCGGCAACGACGAGTTCCTGCTGGTGGTGTCGCGTGCCCTCGAAAATCGCGATCTGCGCCGGGAGGTGAGGCGCCTGCGCGGAGAACTCGCGCACACCTACGGGATGTCGAATATCGTCGCAGCCAACCCGCGAATGCTCGCGGTACTGGAGACCATTCGGCAGGTGGCCGACATGCCAGCTACCGTTCTGCTGTTGGGCGAGAGCGGCACCGGCAAGGAACTGCTCGCGCGCTTGCTACATTTCGAAAGTGTGCGTCGCGAGCGGCCGTTCGTGCCAATCAATTGCTCGGCCATTCCGGAGAACCTCATAGAAAGCGAGCTGTTCGGCTACATCAAGGGTGCCTTCACCGATGCGCGGGGAAGCAAAGAGGGGCTTTTTCAGGCGGCTCAGGGCGGCACTCTGTACCTCGATGAAATCGGCGACATGCCGCTTGCGCTGCAGGCCAAACTGCTCCGCATCATCGAAGACAAACGCGTGCGTCCGCTAGGCGCCACCGTCGAGAAGGGCATCGATGTTCGCATTGTGGCGGCGACCAACACCGATCTTGAAGTCGCGGTGGCCCAGTCAAAATTCCGCGCCGACCTCTACTACCGGCTTGCCACCATCACGGTTCACATACCTCCCCTGCGCGATCGACCCGAAGACTTGCCGCTGTTGGTGCGGCACTTTCTGTCGCGGGCGGCGGCAGATTGTGGCAAGCCGCTCCCGACCATCGAGCCCAAGGCAGAGGAGTGTCTCATGCGGTACGCGTGGCCGGGCAATATCCGCGAGCTGCAGAACGTCATCCAGAGTGCGGTGATCCTGTGCCGTGAGAAGCGGATCACGGTCGCAGACATGCCTCCACGCGTTACCGGTGAACAGACCCTGACCCGGATGTTCGACGAAGCTGCGGCCCGCCGCATGAGTCTCGATGAGGTCGAACGTGAATACCTCCGCGTGGTGCTCGCGGGTGTAAATGGGAACAAGACCGAGGCCGCCGCGATTCTCGGCGTCGATCGAAAAACCCTATACCGCAAACTTGAGGAAGCCGACCCGGCGGGGCTCAAGTAGTAGGAGTTCGGGGGCTCAGCGGCTCCCTTACATCGTTGCCCACCGAGCGTGTCCCGTTCAACCAGCAACACCTGGGGGTTGAGAAATCTGATCGTGGTAGGCGCTGATCCGCGAGCTCGGTCGGCCCAGGCGGGAATTCCGCCTCGCCTTCGCGTAGCGTTTTTCCCCAGCTTCCAGCGCGATCGGCGCGTTTGCGAATATTGCTCGTGGTACGAAATTTGCTGCCTCCACCCTCGTAAAATGTGCTGCCTCCGATCGTTCTGAATTTGTTACCAAACCGGCGGCGCTGCTTCCTCACGACCACCGGAGTTTGTGCGGGGAAACTCACGGTCCATACTACCAACTCCCGCACTGGGGCGCCCGGCCTGACGGATGCCCGGGAGGAGTGAGAGTGGCTTCTACCGAGTTAACTATGGGTGAGCTGGTCGAAGTTGAGCTGGTCGAGGGGCCAGCTGTTTTTGCCCTGAGCTCCGAGTTGCGCGGCTTTGGCTATCTGCTTACCTGTGATCGATGTAAGGATTCGCGCGAGCCGATTAGTACGATATTAGTGATTCCTCGTAGTGGCGCATCCTGGGCCTTGTGCGGCCCCTGTATGCAACAAATGCCAAAATCACGTGGGCAAGTGGAATAAGGAAACTCTTCTTGTGTCCCGGAAGGCCAATTTCGGATGACTTGGAGTGTCTTAATAAACAGCGCTGGAGGAAATCCACGATGGCGATAGATGAAGCGAAGCTTCAGCAACTTCTGGGCAAAATGCTTGGCGATGCGGGTGCCGCACTGAGTATTGGACCGGTACTTTTGGGCGATTCTTTGGGATTGTACAAGACGCTTGCGGCTGCGGGGCCGCTGACCTCCGGAGACCTTGCAACCCGCACCGGAACCGCGCCGCGCTATGTGCGCGAGTGGGCGGCTGCCCAGGCGGCGAGTGGCTATATCAATTTCGATCCAACGACCGAGCGCTTCTCGATTTCACCGGAGCAAGCCGCGATCCTTGCTGACGAGAATGGACCGGCATTTTTTCCGGCCCTCTTCGAGATAGCCGCCGCGGCCGCGCGTGACCTGCCCAAGCTCGAGGCGGCGTTTCGCGCAGGCGGAGGTGTCGGATGGCACGAGCACGACCCCTGCCTGTTCCGCGGGACGGAGAGGTTTTTCCGGCCGGGTTACGCGGCGCATTTGATTGCCGAGTGGATTCCGGCGCTGGAAGGAGTCAAGCAGAAACTGGAACGCGGGGCGCGGGTCGCCGATGTCGGATGCGGTCACGGTGCATCGACCGTGCTACTGGCCAAGGCTTTTCCGAAGTCGACATTTTCAGGGTTTGATTATCACGAACCGTCGCTGGTGCGGGCGCGCGAGTTGGCGCGCCAGGGTGGGGTAGCAGAACGGATCGCTTTCGAACGCGCGACTGCAAAAGAATTTTCCGGCACCTACGATCTGGTTGCGTTTTTTGACTGCCTGCATGACATGGGTGACCCCATCGGCGTGGCAGCGCATGTCAAGTCGGTCTTGAAGTCGGACGGGACATGGATGGTGGTCGAACCCTTTGCTGGCGACCGAATTGCCGACAACCTCAATCCTATAGGCCGAATATTTTATTCTGCGTCGACGCAGATTTGCGTGCCTGCATCATTGTCTCAGGAAGTTGGTCTTGCGCTCGGTACTCAGGCCGGCGAAGCAAGATTACGAGAGATAATAATGAGCGGTGGATTTTCACGCGTGCGACGCGCCGCTGCCACTCCGTTCAACCTGGTGCTGGAGGCGCGGCCTTGAGCTGAACCATACGCGGGCCGGGCTGTGAGCCCTCCAACGGCGCGACCTTTTTAGGCGAGTGATGAGGTAGGGGAGGCTCGAATGTCACACTGCGGTCAGCGGGGATATCGCGAGCTTGATGACGACCGCGTGTTCTCGGATTACCTCTCGTATTTAAGACCCTGGAGAGGGTGACGTTCCTCGAGGTCGAGCGTTGCGGCACCCTTGAATAGCGCGCCCAGTGAACAAAAGCAGCGCAACCTTCCCTGGCAGATCACGCCAACTTCCGCTTAATCGTGGCGCTACCTGATCAGTGCTTTGCAGAACAAAATCAGCGCCGCGATTGAGAAACCAAACGCCGCACCGAATTCCAGCCAGTACACTACCGTCACCATCGCGTCCTCCGTTTAGTTTATCGGCAACGACAGCTGCACCCGCTATCGTTCGGCGGCGGAGCTGTGGTCGGAGGGAGAACGCATTGACCGGAGGACCCAATCAACCGTCCCCCTCCGCCTAGCCGTTATTTCTCTGTTTACGCGGGAAACCTGAGAGCACGCCGTCTATGCGCACGCGCAGGCTGCTCCAGCGCGTCTCGATTAGCGAAGCGGCCAGCTCATCTTGACCGAAATCACCTCCAATCCGGCTTCGGACGGGTCGTGACATTTCCCTCGTGGTTGGCCGTGGTTCACCAACTCCTCCCCCGCCGGAGCCACCCTACGGTGCCCACTGATTCCGCCGGACGAGCTTTCGTCGGAAAACGCCAAGCGCACCCCTCTAGACGGGCAGGGCCGCGGTCCGGGTCCGACCAATGGCAGCAGTGACAATGAGATTGAGACGGCTACCGACCGATGGGAACTACGGTCGAACGACATGTGTTCCGGGCGCCTATTGACTGAACCCATTTACCCTGCGGTTAAAATTAACGAATCCGATATAAAAGCTCGAATAGAACTACTTAGCATCTGAACGCTTAATGAGGAGATGTTCAAAGTAGGTCATGAGCAGGTATTCAAAGTTTGTCTTCCTTTGCCTTCAATCGTGGCGCCAGTGGCTTTAATCGTTGCTCTCGCGGGCGTGGTTCACGCCGCACCGGTTACCCGATGCGGGGGATGTGTGCTCCAAGCTCCTGAATTTGATCTGAACTCGGTCTCCGCCGGTTTGGCGGCGTGTGTCGGCGCGGCGTGGATTTTTCTGAATCGGTTTCGGCGAAATCGCTGACCTCGATGGCCAGTCTTCGCCAATGCTCGACGGTGGAAAGCCTTCCAGGCTGAGGACGTAGTTCAACGAATTATCTTGAGAAGCGTCGATTTCACTTCGAGGCGCTGACCATCAATAGAGATGTTCCCAATGGGTCCGGAAAACGATGCAACACAAACTGTAGGCGAACCCAGATTTATCGGCCAAGACTCTGGATTAACCGCTCGGAAG
>DASXMJ010000197.1 GCA_036495685.1 Candidatus Binataceae bacterium
GAGACTTCGCTAACATTACCTCGCGGGCCCGGCAGCGTTGAATAGCAGCACCTGCGGTTCGCCGAGTTCGGCGCGAATCTGTGGGAAGGCGTTCCAGACCTCAGTGGCTTTTCCGATGTCGGCCTGCACTTCCAGCACTTCGCCGCCATGGCCGCGGATGTCACTTGCGAGGGTGCGGAGGTAGTCAGTTTTGCGTGCGTTTATCGCCACCGCGTACTTTGCCGCGAACCGGCGGGCCAATGACGCACCAACTCCTGGGCCCACTCCGATTACTACAGCAACAGGTCTCGATTCAGCTTCCGACATTTACCTCTCCTCGTTAGTGCGCAAGCGGGGCGGCTGAACTGACCGCCAACCCGCTTCGCAGATTAGCCGCTTCATCCCAATCGGCGACGGAACACCAAGGCGCCGATTGTAAGTGTTAACGCTGCCGTCACCGCGAGCGGCCACAAATCGAACGCCAGCCGATTCGCTCCCACACCTTCCAGATACACACGCCGCGCGATATCAATCATGTAGCGCAACGGATTGATCAAACTGAAGTATTGCAGGATCTTAGGCATACTGCTCAAGGGCGTGATCAGACCTGACAAGAGCGTGAACGGCATCGCTACCAGGAATGACAGAAGGAGCGCCTGCTGCATGGTGGCGACCAACGACGAAAGCAGCAGTCCGATTCCGGATACTGCGAGGAGGAACAAGAAAAGTCCCGTATATAGCGTGAGGAACGAGCCCGCAAACGGAATCCGGAACCACAGCTGGGCAACCAGGAGGATGACGGTGGACTGGCTTAGTCCGACCAACAGCGAGGGCAATGCCTTTCCGGTCATGATTTCGGCTGGCCGAAAGGGTGTCACAAGTAACTGATCGAAGGTTCCTTCCTCCTTTTCGCGCGCGATGGACATCGCCGTCATCAGGAGCACCTCTGCAATCGTGAGTGTTCCGATCAAGCTCGGGACTATGCTCCACCGGGTCTCGAGATTCGAATTAAACCAGGCGCGGATACTCACCCTGATCGGCGGCCCATCTCCGCCGTGAGCCGCCCACCATCTGGCATTGAATGAATCGACAACTGTACCGACGTAGTTCAGCGCGATGCTGCCGGTGTTGGAATTACGCCCGTCGGCAATTACTTCTACATCGGCCGATCGCCCGGAAAGTAATCGTCGCTCGAAATCCTGATCGATCTGAATCACGACCAATGCGCGTCGCTCGTCGATCACGGTCTTCAGGTCCGCTGCGCATTCGAGATTGGCAACGCGTCGAAACACGCCCGAGCCGTCTAACCAGGCGAGTAGTTGGGACGACGTGGCGCTGCGATCGCGATCGAAGACCGCATAGCGGACTTGGTTCAAATCGTAGTTCACGACATATCCGAACACGAGGCACTGCAGTGCGGGTGGAACGAACAGGACGGCGCGCCCGCGCGGATCCTTGAGCATCGCGAGAAGTTCCTTGCGCACCAAAGCGAAGATCCGAAAAATTGCTTGGAACATCGTCAATCTCAGTCGAGCTGTTTCTTGAATCCCACCCGCGTCAGCGCGAACAGCAGGGCGCCCATACCAGCTAGCATCGCCAAGTTAGGCAGAATGACGGCCCAGATATCGCCTGCGAGCAATACGGTCTCGAGCAGCGCGACGTAGTACCGCGCCGGAAAGACGTAGGTGACAGCCCGAATCGTTGCGGGCAGGCTTTCCAGATCGAAGATAAATCCCGACAACATCATGGCTGGGAGAAACGCGACTACCACAGTCAGGAGACCTGCGACGAACTGAGATTTAACAGTCGAAGAGATGAAGAGCCCGAGGCCCAAGGTGACAAGGAGATAGAGTAGTGAGCTAAGGCTTACCACCCATAGCGACCCGCGGAAGGGGACATGAAAGAGGAATCTGGCTGCAATCATGCAAAGCACCAGTCCGAAGATCCCCAACGCCAGGTATGGAATCACCTTGGCGAGCAAGATTTCGCCGGGGCGGACGGGCGTTACGAACAGCGATTCAAAAGTGCCCTGCTCCCACTCCCGAGCGACGACCAGCGCCGTCAACAGAGCACCGAGGACCGTCATGACCAGCACCACCAGGCCGGGAACTAGAAAGTAACGGCTCTCCCTTGCCTGATTGAACCAGAGTCGATCCTGCAGGATTACTGGTCCGCTTGGTGTGTTTTGCCCTTCGCCGAGCCGCCGCGCGGTCCATTGACCAACCGTCCCCTGGGCGTAGCCCTGAATGATCCGTGCGCTATTGGCGTCGCCACCGTAAGCGACGATCTGAACCTCCGCATCCCCGCTTCGCATCCTCCGCGAAAAGTCGGGACGGATTCGTATGATGCCGTCAACTTGACGCGCAACAATGAGATCCTCGGCGCGCGCCATCGAAGTCATGAGCCGGGCCTTAAAATAGGGGGATAGCTGAAAGGTCGATGCCAGTTCGGCCGCGTCCGGAGACGTATCCTCAAGCACCACGGCGACCGGGACATTCTTTACATCGAGCGATAGCCCATAGCCGAAAAGCAGGATCAGGACGACGGGCAGCACCATACCGACGGCGACGCTGCTAAAATCGCGGAGGATTTGGCACGTCTCCTTTTTGACCAGCGTCCAAACTCGCCGCGGCTTTAACAGAGAACCATTTCGCGGATCGGTCGGCGGCGTCACGCTGCCACCTCCGCATCAGTAGCCGAGCCGGCGTCGCTCCCTCGGCCTGCCTCGACGATCGCGATGAACGCATCCTCCATCCTCGACTCACGCCCGTCATGAGCGGGTGCATAGCGGCGAATCTCGGCGGGTGTGCCACGAGCAAGCACCCGGCCGTGATCCTGGATGACGACATGATCGCAATACTCCGCCTCCTCCATGAAATGCGTGGTGATGACTACCGTTACGCCTTGCTCCGCGAGCGAAGTGATACGTCGCCAAAATTCGCGGCGCGCCAATGGATCAGCGCCACTGGTCGGCTCGTCCAGGAACAAAATATCGGGCTCATGAAGCAGTGCCGCTGCCATCGCGAGCCTTTGCTTGTAACCGCCGGGGATGAGGCCGCTTTGCTGGCGCATCAGCGGTTCCAGCTCGAATTGCGTCAGCGCCCAGGCAATGCGGTGGCGTCGTCGTGCACCGCGAAGCCCATAGGCACTCGCAAAAAATTCGAGATTCTCGACCACCGATAGGTCGCCATAGAGCGCGAACTTTTGCGCGACATATCCGAGCCGCTGCCGGGCTTCAGCGCGCGCGGTGTGAAGGTCGACGCCAGCCACACGGAGCGCGCCATGCGTCGGCGCGAGCAGGCCGCAAAGCATGCGGAAGGTCGTAGTTTTGCCGGCCCCGTTCGGTCCGAGGAGCCCGAATATTTCGCCCCGCCGAACCCTGAAGCTCACATGATCAACGGCGGTAAAGGTGCCGAATTGCTTCACCAGATCGTCGACCGCAACCACCACCGGCTCACCATCGGCCGCGGTCGTCGGGTGTTCGATCGTCATCGCAGCACTAGGCCGATCGGGCGTGATCTGGCGTAAGAGGACCATGAAGCCATCCTCAAATCGCGCACGAGTCGCCGTCATCGAAGCGCCGCCGAGGGTAGAGTGGCCCAATTCGTTGGCCAACACGACGCGCACCGAGCCGCCCTCTGGCACTGCGTCAATCACATCAGGATCGTCGAGAAGTCGAGCTTGAATTCCTCTGGGCGTACAACCGGCTGACGGTTCGGCCACAAACACGCGGCCAGCCGCTAGCGCGCTCACTTCGTCCGGACGACCCTGGGCTAGCACCTTTCCTTCGTGCAGGACGACGACGTGTCCGCACCGTTCCGCTTCATCCAGATAGGAAGTGCTGAGCAGCACTGTGAGGGCCTGCCGGTCGACGAGCCGCAGGATGATCTCCCACAGCTCACGCCGCGAAAGTGGATCGACCCCGACCGTGGGCTCATCGAGCAGCAGGAGTTCCGGTGATCGGATGAGAGTACAGGCAAGACCGAGTTTCTGCTTCATGCCACCGGACAGTCGGCTCGCCAAACGCTGGACAAATGGACCGAGCGCCGTCATCTCCATCAGTTGCAGATACGGCTCGCGCCGCTCGATGATTCCGATTCCATTCAGATCGGCATAGAGGTCGAGATTTTCCTGGACGGTGAGATCCTCATACAACCC
>DASXMJ010000198.1 GCA_036495685.1 Candidatus Binataceae bacterium
CGCCGATACGTCACGGTGGTGATTCCGGTTTTCATGGCGGCACTGCGAAGGGCGAACAACATGGCGATGGCGCTTGAAGCCCGCGGCTTCGGGCTTCGCAATCGGCCAACGATACTGATCGAATATCCGGTTGTGGGCGCCGATGTGCTCGCCGCGATGACTCTGTTTGTCATCGGGGCAGGATACTTTCTCATCTACTACACCGGCTACGGAGGTATCGCGGTCAGATAGTCAGGACGCTCGAGCAGAGCGGAAGGAGCCGGCCGCAGTAGCCACGCGGTCGGCGGAGCCGGGGCTTTTCCTTTTTTCCGCGCGTTGCAGCGTGCTATTTAACCGGGATTGGTCCGCCGTTTCTGCGGGAGGGACTGCGATGCTCTTTGTGATAATCGGGTACGACGGGCCCCGGGGTGCCGAACTCAGGTCGAAACTCCGGCCCGCCCATCTGGACAATCTGCGACCGCTCGCGGAACAGGGCAAAGTCGCGATTGCCGGACCCTTTACCGATGGAACCGGAAGCCTGATCATCGTCGACATGGACAGCGAGGCGGAAGCGAGGGCCTTTGGCGCCCGCGACCCTTACACGACCGGCGGAGTTTTTGAACGCGTCGAGGTGAGGCCGTTTCGGCGCGTGTTCCCTGAATGAATCGCACTCCGTGGAGTTGGAATGGCTGGCGCATTGTCAGATTTAAAAATTATCGAAGTGGGCGAGATGGTCTCGGCCCCATACTGCGGCAAGCTGCTTGCAGATCTGGGCGCCGACGTGATCAAGGTCGAACGCCCGAAGGTTGGCGACCATGCGCGCACGCGCGGACCGTTTCCGAAGGATGATCCTCATCCCGAGAAGAGTGGGCTTTTCTTGTATCTGAATACCAACAAGAGAGGCATCACTCTGGACCTCGCGCAGGCGGAGGGAATGGAGCTGCTGGAGAGGCTGGCGGTCGACGCCGATGTCCTGATTCACAACGTGATGCCGTCGGATATGGACCGCGTTGGTTTGACCTACGATCGAATGAAACGCGCGAATCCGAATCTAATCATGACCTCCATCACGCCGTTTGGTCTGTCCGGTCCCAATCGAAACTGGCGCGCCGAAGACCTGACGGTGTGGTGTGCAGGAGGGGTGTGCGTGCTGAACGGCGGCGGCCTTGAGCACGCCGACCTTCCTCCGCTCAAGACTTTTGGTCAGCAGTCCGGCTACCAGGCGGGAGTACACGCTGCGGTTCCGACGCTTGCTGCCGCATTTGCCCGGCTCAACGGTGAAGCGGGGCAACACATCGAGGTCTCAGGCCAGGAAGCGATTATCTCGCAGCTCGAGATGACCTTCGAATACTGGCCGTACATGAAGATGATCGCGACGCGCCTGGGCCAGAAGCCCATACAACCGGTCGAAACGATGCAGTGTAAGGACGGCTACATCTATTTATGCTGCATCGAGGAGCATCAATGGCGCGGGTTCGTGGAAATCATGGGTAGCCCCGAGTGGGCCGGCGAGGAGATTTTCAAGGACCGACTGACCCGCGCGCAGAACTGGGACGTACTTAAAGTGTTTCTTGAAGAATGGGTGAGCCAGCAGACGGTCCTCGACCTGTATCGCAAGGCCCAGGCAAAACGGGTCCCGTTCGCGCCGGTGTCAACGATGGGCGACCTACTCAGCAACGAGCATCTCAAGTCGCGGGGGTTTTTTGTTGAGATCACCCACCCGGTAGCGGGCACCCACAAGTATCCCGGCGCGCCGCTCAAGTATCATCGCACCCCGTGGCAATTGCGGACGCCCGCTCCCACGCTGGGGCAGCACAATGACGAGGTGTTCGGCGCCAAGCTGAACCTGTCGCAGAGCAGAATCGACGAACTCAAGCGCAGGGGCGTCATCTGATCATGGCCAAGCCGCCACTTTCCGGAATAAAGGTCGCTGACTTTACCTGGGTATGGGCCGGTCCGTATTGCACCCTGCAGCTGGCGCATCTGGGCGCCGACGTCACCCGCATCGAGACCAAGACCCGCCCGTGTGTGACCCGGATGCTGCCGCCGTGGCCGAACGGTAAATTCGATGGCCTCAACAAGTCCGGGTATTTCAACCAGTACAACCAGGGCAAGAAATCACTGTCGCTCAATTTCAAACATCCCGAAGCGAAGGACGTGGCGTGGCGACTTATCAAGGAAGCAGATGTGGTAGTCAACAACTTCGCTTCGGGAGTGATGGAGAAGATGGGATTCGGCTATGACGCTATTCGCGAGGTCAAATCGGACATCATCATGATCTCGCTGAGCGGATATGGCGACACGGGCCCGTACCACGAGTACGTTGCGTATGGGCCGGCACAGGTGCCGCTGTCAGGCCTTTCCTCGCTGACCGGGTACAAGGGTTTTCCGCCGATGCACGCCGGTTTCAGCTACGCCGATCCCAATGCGGGAATACACGGCGCATTCGCGGTGCTCGCCGCGCTGTTCCATCGCAAGAAGACCGGCGAGGGACAGTATATCGACATGGCGCAGTGGGAATGCGCGATGGACCTGCTGGCGGAAGGAATTCTCGAATACACGATGAATGGACGCGAACCGGAACGTAACGGCAATCGGGATCCGTTCATGGCGCCGCACGGAATCTTCAAATGCCGCGATCTGGCCGAAAAAGTAATGGATATGACGATCGATCGCTGGGTCTCGATCGTTTGCGCCGACGATGCCGAATGGGGGCGGCTGGCGAGCGCGATGGGCGAGCCCGAGCTTGCTGCCGATCTGCGCTTCAAGACACTCGCTGCGCGTAGGGCGAACGAAGACGAGCTCGAAGCTCTAATCACCGGCTGGACGTTGCCGCAGCGTTTTGACGAGGTCGCGCGCAAGCTCCAGGCGGCTGGAGTTGCTGCGGCGCCGTGCGCGGACAACAAGTATCTGTGCGACGAAGACCGGCACGTAGCGCAACGCAACTACTGGGTGGAATTGAACCATCCGGAGGTTGGGGTGCAACGCCACGCGGGCATTCCGTGGCGAATGAGTGGAACCTCCACCGCCGTAAGGATGGCGGCGCCGTGCCTGGGCCAGCACACCGATGAAACCCTTGCGCGCCTCGGCTACAGCAAGGAAGAAGTAGAATCGTTGCGCAAGATTGGCGCGCTCGACTAGCTGCAAGGAGTCAGCAATGCGAACATTGAAAACCTTGACCGAGGGGCTGCTCTTTCCGGAAGGTCCGCGATGGCATGAGGGCAAGCTGTTTTTCTCCGACATGCACGATCGCAAGGTGAAAACAGTCGATCTTTCCGGTCGCACCGAGGTGGTGTGCGAGGTGCCGAATCGGCCATCGGGGTTGGGCTGGCTTCCCGACGGGAAGATGCTCGTGGTGTCGATGACGGATCGAAAACTGCTGCGGTTGGAGAACGGCAGCCTCAAGGAACACGCGGATCTCTCTCGGCTGGCGCCTCGCGATTGCAACGACATGGTGGTCGACGAAAAAGGGCGGGCTTACGTGGGAAACTTCGGATTTGATTTGCACCAGCGCGAGAAGCCGCGCTCGACCAATCTGATCATGGTGGCTCCGGACGGAAAGGTCCGTGTGGTCGCGGAAAACCTGATGTTCCCCAATGGTACCGTCATCACGCCCGATGGCAAAACCTTGATCGTTGGCGAGTCTTTCGGCGCACAGCTTTCGGCGTTCGACATCGCGCCGGATGGTTCGCTGAGCAATCAGCGGGAATGGGCCAAGACTGCGCCGTTTGTGCCTGACGGAATCTGTCTCGATGCCGAGGGGGCTATCTGGGTCGCGGCGGCCACCGGCTCCACGGTTATCCGGGTAAAAGAGGGCGGTCAGATAACCGAGCAAATCAAGGTAGCGACCGATACCTTCGCCTGCATGCTCGGCGGTCCCAATCGCAAGACCTTGTTCGTACTCACCGCGGAATCCTCAGATCCGGAGCAATGCCGCACCAAACCCACCGGCCGCATAGAAATCACCGAGGTCGAGGTGCCGGGAGCCGGGCTACCGTAGCCGGATCTGCCCCCCACTGGCGCGAACGGTTGCGGCGTGGCGTAATCTCGGTATGAGCTTCGAGGGAAATGGGCGGCCGTTTCAGGCGCGCCGCGCGAAATTCCTGCAAGCGGTCGGTGAAGGGGCCACCGCGATCCTGCCAAGTGCGCCGGTCGCGCTCCGCTCCGGCGATGTCGAGTTCATCTACCGCCAGGACAGCGACTTCTATTACCTGACCGGCTTCGAGGAACCCGAAGCGATCGTCTTGTTGTCGCCCGGTCATCCGGACGGCGACTTTGTGATGTTCGTTCGACCGCGCGACAAAGAGCGCGAGACTTGGACCGGAAGACGCGCCGGGGTTGAGGGCGCCATGGTCGAATACGGGGCGGTCAAGGCTTATGTGACCGAGGAATTCGAAAAGATACTCCCGCGCTACCTGGAGAAGAGCGAGCGCATCTACTACCCGATTGGGCGCAACGAGAAGTTGGACGAGCGCGTGCTTAAGCTCGTGCAGTGGTCGAATGCGATGCGCCCGCGAATCGGTTCGGGGCCATACGCGATCGTCGATCCCCGCGAGTTTCTGCACGAGGCGCGACTGCGCAAAGAACCTGCCGAGCTCGAATTGATGCGACACGCGGCCGCGATCTCGGCCGAGGCGCACAAGGCGGCGATGCGCAAGGCGCGCGGTGGGATGAAGGAATGGCAAATCGAAGCGGAGGTTAATTTTGCATTCCGATCCCGCGGCGCTTCGGGTCCCAGCTATCCATCGATCGTCGCGTCGGGTCCGAACGCTGCGATTTTGCATCACATCGAGAATCGCCGCGAGATGCGCGACGGCGAGTTGCTACTAATCGACGCCGGCTGCGAATACGAATTCTATGCTTCCGACGTCACGCGCACCTTTCCAATCGGGGCGAAATTTACCAGCTTGCAGCGCGAGCTCTACTCAATCGTCCTGGAGGCGCAACGCAAAGGGATCGAACGCGCGCTGCCGGGGGCGCGCTTCGATGACCCGCACGACGCGGCGTTGCGGGTGCTGGTGGACGGGATGCGCGAGGTGGGATTGGTCAAAGGTAGCGCGGAGGAAGTGATAGAGCAGGGCAGTTATCGCCGCTTCTACATGCATCGCACGAGTCACTGGCTCGGCATGGACGTGCACGACGTCGGGCTCTATCGCGTGAAGGGGGAGTCGCGAACCCTGGAGCCGGGGATGGTGCTGACAGTAGAGCCGGGGCTCTATATCGATGAGGACTGCGAGGACGCGCCGGACCAGCTCCGGGGGATTGGCATTCGGATCGAAGACGACGTGCTGATCACGGAGGGCGGGCAGGAGATCATTACCTCGGCGACGCCCAAGCAGATCACCGACGTCGAGGCGCTTACCGCGGGGTAGTTCTCTTTCCCTCCCGAACCTGGCCGTCTACCCGCGCGACCACGCCTCCCCTCGAGATCCATTCCTTCGATAACACCGAGGGAGAAACTCCGGTCTCATTCGAACCATGACGCCGTGGCGTGTTGATCCCGGGCGCGCCATCCACGCCTATTTTTTTCGGCCTACCACCACCATGAAGAGCAAGTGGAGTTGTCGTTGTCGCACTTGAGGTCGCAGTTGCCGACTTGGTTTTGGCAGTACCACGGGTCGGTGTTTTTGACCTGGCACAGCTCATAGTTGCGCTGGCACTCGTATTTGCACTTGACGAGCAGCTGCTTGCACTTGCTCGCGCATGCGCAAAGGGCGAGCGCCGAAAAGAGAACAAGAGCTAGCAGAGTGGGGCTAGAGTTCCAGCGCACTCGCGCTGCCGACGATGGTTTTGGTGCCGTCGGATTTTTCGCACCACACCTCAACTTCGGCGCGCGTGCGCTCCCCCTCGGGGCGGCGTTCGAGAATTCTACCGCGCGGTCCGGTAACATCATTGCCCCACACCACATTGACCAGGCGGAGGTCCATCTTGCCGCCATAGAAGAAGCCAAGCCCGAAACGCCGCGTCATCATCTCCGCTACCATGCAAACCGACAACATTCCCTGTACTACGATTTCCGGAAAGCCAAGTTCGACCGCTTTCTGCCTGTTGTTGTGGTAGTTGAGCGCGGGACCCGAAAAAGCCATGCACATTTCCTCAGTGATTCTGCGCATCGGCACTTCGATGGGATTCCCCCCGCGCTCGCCGACGTTGAAGGCCCGTTGCGCGTCTTTCTCGCGCGCGCGATCGACCACGAAGGAATCTTTCTTGGTCTGATCGGGGATGAGAAAGCTCTGATGGGTTCTGCTGCGTGACACCAGACGACCGGCCGCATTGGCCACGATGACTTCGTTCACGACATAGTCGCGATCGCGCTTCCGGTAGCGATCGACGATCAGCGAGCGTGTGATGATTCGCTCTCCAACCATAACCGGCATGAAGATGTCCCACTCCTGGCGGGCGTGCAGATTGCCGTAGATGTTGGGAAGGTACCAGTCCAGGTTGCGATAGACCGCAGAGTGCAAAATCAACGCGGGCGCGAGCGGTCCGCCGAGGGGCGAATGGTCCCGGTACCACGGATTGTCGTCGCCGATGCCGGCGATGAATGCCGCCACCAGTTCGGGAGTTATGTCGAAGGTGAGGCCGCCGCAGTCACGGCCGACGAAGCGCTCATCCTGGTTGAAGGTTTGGTTCATGGCTTAATTTAAACTTTCACTTTAGCTTTTATTCGCTCCGCGAATTTAGCCGAGTCGATCACGGCCCGGCGATGTGTGCCGGAGCCGATCTGTTCGGTTTCGTCGAAAGCGCGCACCTGGAACTCGAGACGCCGCCCCTCGCACTTGGTTAGCTCGGCCTCGGCGCGCACCCGGTGGCCGGGGGGAGTGGCGGCGGTGTGCTGCGCCTCCATCGAAACCCCGACCGAGGCCTCTCCGGGATCGAGGAACGGTCGGATAGCATCCATCGCCGCTAGTTCCATCATCCCGACCATGGTCGGGGTGGACATCACGGTCGCGAGCGAAGAGTCAAGTTCGCTCGCGAGGTGTCGGGTTTCCACGACTTGCTCGAACTTGCCTTTTGCACCAATCGGTACGGGTTTCATTGCGCAGTTATCTCCGCAGTCCCATAGCGTCCAGTTTCTTTACGAGCCACGAGACGCGGTCGTTGCCCCAGAACGGCTCTCCACCAACGATGAAGGTCGGAACACCAAAGACGCCGTCGCGCTCACCCTCGGCAAAGGAAGCCTTCACCTCGCGCGGGCCGTCTGACTCGGCGTATTTCCTGAATGCAGCGGGGTCGAGTCCGATCTCGTTCATAAGTGCCATCACAGCGGACATGTCCTCAATATTCAACTCGCGCTTGAAGAAGCGCTCGAAGACGCGGTCGGAGTAATGGCGAAACTTCCCGTGACTCTCGGTCCAGAGGCCGCCCATCATCGCGAGAGTCGAGTCGAAGAGTTTCTGTGGTCCGCGGATAATCATGCCACGCGCGTTCGCGTGGCGGCGCACATCTAGATAGAGGTAGCGGACTTTGCGCCAATCGCGTTCGGTACGCTGTTCGAGTTCTCCGCCATACGCCCCGCGCGGGTTGAAATCGAATGGAAGGTAACGGAACCGAACGCGATGGGTCTCTTCCACGCGGCAGGCGGGCTCCAACGCCAAGTAGGTGAAGGGGCTCTTGTAGTCGTAATAGAACTTGATGATTTCAAACGCTTCAGGCATCGGCCCTGCTGTATCAGCGATAGCCCAAATTGCGCGCGATCAAAAGCAGCGCCAGCCGCGGATCGGCATATTCGGTTAACATAGAACGGCTTGAGCCGTCGTTGATCGGGATTCTTCCAGGGGTGACCTCGCAGTCAGGCGAGGCGCAGGTTGGGCTGCCCGGAAAACCGCCTACACCAAAGAGTTAACGGGTACCGGCGTTGCGGGTCAGATAGTCGAGGATGATGTGGCGTTGGTCGGTAGTCAGCGGCTCGATTCCTGCCTGGCGGATCTTGGTGTCCATCAACTCGACTTGCGTTTGCCACATCGCTCCGGTCATCGCGCGCGGATCGTAGGCGCGATGGCACTGTCCGCAGCGCTGCACGTAGGTGCGCGCGGCATCGCTGTCGGCTTCGGGCAGCGGGCGGGCGTGGCAAGCCGCCAGGAAAATCACCGCGGCGGCGGTTACAGCTGCCAGCACCCCGGCTCGGCCCGACAACAGCGAACGCTTCACTCAGTCACTTGGCCGGGAAGCGCGCGTCTGGAAAGCGGGCGGCAATTTGCTCGCGCAATCCGACCAAGAGGGTGGCACGGTCGGGGCCGGCTAGCGGGATTTTACGCTCACTTTCCGGTCTCACCCACACTGGACTGCTCCGAAGCTCATCGCTCTCGTAACGTGGGAACAGATGCCAATGGACGTGAGCTTCCTGATTGCCGAGGCACTCGTAGTTCATCTTCCATGGCCGTGTGGCAGCCGCGATGGCTTCCGCGGCAAGGCGCATGTCATCGAGTAATGCTCGCGCCTCGTCCGTGGGCATCAGGAAGAGTTCGACCGCGTGCCTCTTTGCGAGCATGACGCAATAGCCGCGGTAGAATTGCGCATCACCGAGAATCAGGTAACTGCTCGGCAGCTCGGCTACGAAGTCATCAAAGGTTTCCGACCTGATCCGCGCGATCAGCGCACAGATGCCGCAGTTCGTGGCTCGCGCGCCTTCAGAGGGCATTCCCTACATCCTCCGGCACCTCGACCAGTTTAATCCTCGACGGCTTGAGTAGGTCGGTGACGGTGTGGAGCTTGTACTCCTTGCCGTAGTAGACGGTGCGGATGCCCGTATTGATGAGCACCTTGAGACAGTGGATGCAGGGCGTGTGGGTCACGTAGATGTCGGCATCGCGAATCGCCGCGCCATTGCGGGCCGCCTGGGTGATTGCATTGATCTCGGCGTGGATCGTGCGAAAGCAGTTCTGTTCGATTTCGCCGTCGGGGTTGCGCGACTCGTAGATGAGGCATCCGACTTCGGTGCAGTGCGGCATGCCCGCCGGCGCGCCGTTGTAACCGGTCGCCAGGATGCTGCGATCGCGCACGATTACCGCGCCCACCTTGGCGCGCAAGCAGGTCGAACGTTCCGCGACCTGGCGCGTGATGGTCATGAAATATTGATCCCACGACGGACGCCGCGGCGGCGCCGCGGCGTCCGTCCGGGCTGCTTGCTTGTTCTCCGCCACCGCTGTCGGCACCTGGCTGGCCTTATCGATCCGCAGTCATCACCGCGTCGACGAGATCCGGCGGATGGCCGCCAGCCCCATGATACATCACTTCATAGGATTGAGCCGGCTTCTGCGGCGTTTCCGGCACGTTGAGCGAAATCGGAACAGGAACGAAGGTCGCGACGAACAGCACCATCGTGAGCCACGCCGCGACCTGGCGGCCGGTATTGAGGGGGGTGTTACGGTCGAGCGTGGCAGGGTGCCCAAGGCCTAGCGCGATTCCCAGCACTCCCCACACGAGCCATCCGGGCCAGAAGCCATAACCAAGCGCGAGGGGCACGAGTACCAGCAGCCAACAAGAGATCACGAAGAGGGTGGAGATGGTGCGATGCGCGCGCGGAAAGAGAGTGTACACGACGTGTCCGCCGTCGAGTTGACCGATGGGCAGGAGATTTAGGGTGGTCACGAAGAGCCCGATCCATCCCGCGAACGCAATCGGATGCATGGTCACGTTGACGAGATTCGGATTCACTCCCAGCACCCATCGCGCGAGTCCCCAGAACAAAAGCGAGTTGCCGAGTCCGAGAGAAACCCCGCTTTGGGCCGAAAGCGCCGTAACCTGGGAGAGCTTGAGTCCTACGATTACGCAAGGCACGGCGACTATCATGCCCGCCCACGGACCGGCAGCTCCGATATCGAACATCGAGCGCCGCGAGGGGGGCATTTCTCTGATACGGATGAAGGCCCCGAAGGTGCCGATGATCATGTAGGAAGGGAACGGCGCCGGAATGAAATATGGCAGACTCGTATCGACGCCATTGCGCCGCGAGGTCAGGAAGTGACCCATCTCGTGCGCGAGCAGAATCGCCATCAGCGGGATAGAGAAAGAGAGTCCGGCGGAGAGTGCAGCCAGACTGTTGATCGGATGGAATAGCGAAAGCTCGGCACCCGCGCCGTACGCCCCCGCCATCGTGGTGGTGAGCAAAGTCAGCGCGAAGAGGGCGAGATTGAGAGCGGGAATCCGCACCCGCCCGGGCGACATCGGCTTGGCCAACTCGGGGCCGTAGCGCGGGATCTCCGTCAAAACGCTGGAGCCTTGGTTTGCAGCAGCTTCATCCATGGTTACGAACGCGCCATTCGCGCAACGACCGTCGCACCAACTCCGCAGCCAAGGCGAGTGGCCGCACTTGCGTCACGCACCGCTATCTCGAGAAGTTCAAAACTGCCAAATGTGGCGAGGATCGCACCCGAGCGCGCCTCACCATAGGTGTTAACAATCTTCATCGGCGCGCCACCTCTGATCCTAACCGAAACCTGTTTCCCGGGAAAGGAAGAGTGCAGTCGCGCGACATCCTTGCGGCTGATGTTGGTTATCAAATTGCCGAATGCATCGACGTAAAGCACTTCTCCGCGAATTGCACCGGCGGTTCCATCCGGCTTGGGAAGATGGAGATGTTTGATCCGGACTAGCGTAGAACCGAGCGAGCCGAGTGGGGTTCCGCGTGACAGGAATGCGGCGGCGGGGGCGAAAATGTCGCGTCCGTGGAAGGTGGAACTGAGGCTCGCGAGCCGATGCCGAGTCGAGTCGAGCCGGACGGCACGCCTCATTCCCGCGTCGCGCACCGCCAGGGAAAGCACCCCATTGTCGGGCCCGACGAAACGGGCTCCCGCACGCGTCTCCACAGCGATGGGCAATCGCGAGGTACCCACGCCAGGGTCGAGGACTACCAAAAAGACGGTTCGCCTCGGGAAAAAACGCCAGCTCTCGCGCAGCGCGATCGCGCCGGCGATGATCGACTGCGGGGGAACGCCATGGGTGATGTCGAGGAGCGCGGCGTCCGGCGCGATCGATGCAAGCACGCCCTTCATCGCGCCGGCATAATGGTCGCGATAGCCAAAGTCAGTCAGCAACGCGATCGGCGCAGCGGACTGAGAGCGTCTCATGTCACGAGCGTCCAGCGCGCGCAAGTTCTTCGCGCACTGCCACGGCGAGCAGGGGAAACATAAGTTCGTGATGGCCGGTAAGCGCGATGCGGGTGCCGCCGGTTTCGGTAGGACGCTCGACCACATTTCGGCGGGAGCGATATTGCTGCATGAAGTCCATGTCGGCGGCGGTGAAGTTGCGCGCGTTGCGCCCGAGGTTGCGCGCGAGGTTGAGAGCCTTGAGAAAGACCTCGGGCATGATCACGGCGGAGCCGAGATTCAGCACGACGCCGCGCGAGAGGGTGCCGGCTACCGCGGCGAGACGATGGAAGTCATTCATGGTCGCGGCGCCAATTGCACGACCATCGGCCGCGGGGTGCATATGGGTGATGTCCGAGCCGAGCGCGACGTGCACGGTGGCTGGAGTACCGCGTCGGTATGCGGTGGCGAAGATGCTGGCGGCGCGAAACTTGAGCCGAGCGCGATCGATCTCGCGGCCGACAATCTCTCCCAACCCTTTGTTCTCGTCCGCCGCAAGGCGAGCCGCGCGGTTTAGGAAGGCACCGGTCTCTTCCGCCATACCAAAGCTGCCATCGGCAAGTCCGGCACCGACATCCTCGGACGTGCGGCCGGCGACGGCCAGCTCAAAGTCGTGAATGATCGCCGCGCCATTGGTGGCGATGGCGCTGAGAATACCGTCGCGGAGGAGTCCGCAGATGATCGGACCCAGCCCGACTTTAATCGGATGGGCACCCGACATCATCAGGAAGGTGCGACCCGAACGATGTGCCCTGGCGATCGCGCGCGCCAGAGCGCGCAGGTCGCGCGCGGCGAGCACATCGGGCAATCCGTCTAGGAATCGGCGCATCGAGACGCCGGCACCGAACGGAGTCGCGAGCTGACCTCGACTCACGATTCGCGAAAGCGAGGCGAGCTTGCGGGTCCGCGCGCGCGAGGGATCGATCGGGGTTGCCTTCATCCGCAATCTACGGTCACCTGGGAGCCGACTCGCTTGTCGCATCAAGCTACCGGAAGCAGCCAATTGCGCCAACTACATGCCCAGGCGGCGAGCAGGCTTTACTTAGAAGGCGCAGCGGGCTAGTTGCGTGCGGAAAGGAAGGAGGAGAGCGATGAGTCTATCCAGACGCGTGACGGCAGAGTTCATCGGCACTTTCTGGCTGGTGTTGGGGGGTTGCGGGACGGCGGTGCTCGCGGCGGGGTTTCCGAAGCTGGGGGTTGGCTTCGTAGGGGTGGCACTCGCCTTCGGGCTTACGCTGCTGACGATGGCGTTTGCTATCGGGCACATCTCCGGATGTCACATTAATCCGGCGGTTACGGTGGGACTCTTCTCGGGCGGGAAATTTCCCGGATCCGAAGTGATTCCGTACGTAATCGCGCAAGTCCTGGGAGGGATCGTCGCCGCGGCAGTTCTTTACGTGATCGCGAGCGGTGCGGCGGATTTCAGTTTGAGCAATGGTTTTGCGGCGAATGGGTATGGAGATCATTCGCCTGGCGGTTACCCGCTTTCATCGGCGCTGGTGTGCGAAGTTGTGATGACCTTCATCTTCCTGTTCGTGATCATGGGTGCGCTCGACAAACGTTTGCCCGCGGGATTTGCACCGATTCCGATCGGACTGGTGCTGACGCTCATTCACCTGGTCAGCATCCCGGTGACCAATACCTCGGTGAATCCGGCGCGCAGCACGGGTCCGGCGTTGTTCGTGGGCGGATGGGCGCTCGGACAGCTCTGGCTGTTCTGGGTAGCTCCAATTGTGGGTGGCGCTTTGGGTGGTTTCGCCTATCGCACGCTCGCGGGAGGATCAGACAGGTAAGGGGCAAAGCTGCCGACCTCGAAGACACCAACAGAATAGTCCTTCGGCACACTGGTCGTGGTCCTGGGACGCGCTCCGCTGGCGAATTTTTGCGGACAAGTCCCTCGTAATTGACAGTGTGATCAGTGGGTCCTAGACTTCGCGGTGGGCGGGCGTAATTCAGTGGTAGAATGCCAGCTTCCCAAGCTGGACGTCGCCGGTTCGACCCCGGTCGCCCGCTCCACCTTACTCAAATAAATCAAGTGTTTGGGGGATTTGTACCCCATCAACCAAAATAGTCTAGGCCGTTTATGACCATTTTATGACTATTCAGGCGGAAGACATGCCGGGAGGTTTCCGGTTCCGATAGGCCCCAAATGCCGGCTACCGTTGGGACATCACTGGAGGCGTCGCAATGATTGGCTGGACATGTGAGACGAAAGAGATCGCTTCGCTAGCCCTCGCGAAATTTCCTGATCTCAGGGAGAGCGAACTCAAGATGATTTGCGGGGCTACAATCGGCGAGGTCGCTTATTGCGGCCCGAGTCGCAAAGACGACGATCCAGGTAACGACCCTGCGAGGGAGCAAGTGGGATCTGTGGCACACCATTCGGCCGGCCGTAGTTCGCTGGCTATGCATTGACGGCGCCGCGAAGAGCCGAATTGATCCCAAAAGCGTGAAGGTTTACGCGGCACGATTCGCGAAAGCACTGGACTCGTCAAACGGCGTGAAGCGCGAGTTGCGAATGTCGTCGCCGCACCCCGCAGGTGAACCCCGCCGCGCTTTCGATTGTCCGATTATCGGTCATCGTAACCGATTATTCTCGCTTAACGGGGGCAAATCAAAGAGGGGAATGCCACCGTCAAAAAGGGGACCCACTGGCAAGAGAGCCTATACGCCTAAGGTATCCCCGGAGAGGGACCCACCAGGGGAATCAACGTCCGTTCGATCTGACTATCCTTATCCTGTCTTGGGCTTGGTCCGCTCCGAGCTCACTGGCTTGATGCGCCATCGTCTTATGATCTCCCGAGCTCGGCGCCGAAGCACTGTTGGCTGATCTCGAGCGTCGCGGGATTCGAGTGACGCTATATCCACGGGGACGATTGAAGGCGGGTTCCCCCAAGAAGCTGACTGACAGCGACCGCGCCAACCTCAAACGCAACCGACCGGGCATAGTGCGGCTGCTGACCGAGCGGAACTCGCCGACCCCGGGGCTCTCACCGGCCGGTGCCCAGGCGATCCACGAGGTGCTCGAGGCCTTTCCCGGCAGCCGGTTGATGGAGATAGGCTCGCCGCGTCCGTACACTCCCGCATCCGCTTCGGATCCGATCGATCGCGAGGAACAATTGGAACCCGACCAACTGCCGCTCTTTCCGCCCAAGCCTCCGGCCAAGGCCGAGCCCGAGCGGAGCGCAGTCCCTGAGGTGGTCGAGAACGAAACGCCAGCTTCGCCATCCGAGTCGATGGCCAATGACCCTGCCGAGCTGAGCACAGCACTTGAGTCGGTCGAGAACAAAACTTCGCAACCCACAATTCGCGCGGATTGAGTTTTGAGGACGGACAACAAGATGCCGTGTTGCGGAACCGGCTGACGCTCTGTTACTTCGAGCGCATGAGCGCGGCGCAGGTCTTGATCGCGGGCGCCGGGCCGGCGGGCGCCTCGCTCGCCTATTTGCTCGCCCGCCGCGGTATCGCCGTCGTCCTCCTGGAGCGCCGGACCGACTTCGCGCGCGAGTTCCGCGGCGAAGGGCTGATGCCCAGCGGATCGGATGCCCTCGCCCAGATGGGGCTTGAGACTCAACTTGCCGCGCTGCCGCAGGTGCGAATCGATGCAGTCGAAGTGTACCGCGGGTCGAAGCTGCTGGCTCGGCTTGGGATCTCCAATGAGCTGTTCGCTGCTTCCGGGCCGCGGGTCGTGTCACAGTCTGCGATGCTCGAGATGCTGGTAGGAGAGGCTTCGCGCTATTCCAACTTTCGCCTGGAGCGAGGCGTCACGGTGCGCGATCTGATAACCGAGGGCGGACGCGTGACCGGACTAGCCGGATATTCCGCCGCCAGACCGGTTGAATTCTGTGCCGAGTTGGTCGTTGGCACCGACGGCCATCGACATTGATCCAGGCTATATGTATGCCTTTCGGGCCGAGGTCGCGGGCTAGCGACTGAGCTAGTCCGCGCTTGGCAAAATTTCCCGGACCGAAGGCGACCGACCGGGCTCCCGGCTTGACGCCGGCCGTGGCGCCCGTAAAAAGCATCACGCCGCTGCCACGCGCGACCATCCCAGGCGCGCATTCTTTTGCGCATAGAAAAGCGCCCAATGCATTGACCCGCTTGCAGTTCTCGAATTGCTCGGCCGAGACTTCGGTCACATTACCTCGGGGGCCCGCGGCAGCGTTGAATAGCAGCACCTGTGGTTCGCCGAGTTCGGCGCGAATCTGTGCGAAGGCGTTCCGGACCTCATTAGCTTTTCCGATGTCGGCCTGCACTTCCAGCACTTCGCCGCCATGGCCGCGGATGTCGCTTGCGAGAGTGCGGAGATAGTCAGTTTTGCGTGCGTTGATCGCCACCGCGTACTTTGCCGCGAACCGCCGGGCAATGACGCACCAAGTCCTGGGCCCACTCCGATTACTACAGCAACAGGTCTCGATTCAGCTTCCGACATTTTACCTCCCCTCGTTAGTGCGCAAGCGAGGCAGCTGAAATGACCGCCAACCCGCTTCGCAGATTAGCCGCTTCATCCCAATCGGCGACGGAACACCAAGGCGCCGATTGTAAGTGTTAACGCTGCCGTCACCGCGAGCGGCCACATATCGAACGCCAGCCGATTCGCTCCCACACCTTCCAGATACACACGCCGCGCGATATCAATCATGTAGCGCAACGGATTGATCAGACTGAAGTATTGCAGGGTCTTAGGCATGCTGCTCAAGGGCGTGATCAGACCCGACAAGAGCGTGAACGGCATCGCCACCAGGAATGACAGAAGTAGCGCCTGCTGCATGGTGGCGACCAACGACGAAAGCAGTAGTCCGATTCCGGATACTGCGAGGAGGAACAAGATCAGACCCGTATATAGCGTAAGGAACGAGCCCGCAAACGGAATCCGGAACCACAACTGGGCAACTAGGAGGATGACGGTGGACTGGCTCAGTCCGACCAACAGCGAGGGCAATGCCTTTCCAGTCATGATTTCAGCTGGCCGAAAGGGAGTCACCAGCAACTGATCGAAGGTTCCTTCCTCCTTTTCGCGCGCGATGGACATCGCCGTCATCAGTAGCACCTCTGCAATCGTGAGTGTGCCGATCAAGCTCGGGACTATGCTCCAACG